>DATBMP010000473.1:0-9431 GCA_036554845.1 Pyrinomonadaceae bacterium | reverse complement strand
AAGGCAACAATGCTCCACCCGGGCACGATGCCGTAGTAACCCATCATTCCCAATAAGATCACGAAGGCCACCGCGAAATCGACCAGACCACCTAACACAGCGGCAATTGGAACGACCAGACGAGGAAAGTAGACCTTCGTTATCAAGCGTTCATTCGCAACCAGGCTGTTACTCGACTCCACGAGCGAATGGGCGAAGAGCTGCCACGGTAACAGTGCGCAGAAACTAAATATTGGATATGGAATACCGTCGGACGGAACTTTCGCCAGGCGTCCAAAGAACAGACTGAAGACCAGCATCATGAACAGTGGTTGAATAACTGCCCATGCGGCACCCAACGCAGTCTGTTTATAACGAACCTTGACATCTCGCCACGTTAAGAAGAAGAGCAGTTCGCGATATTCCCACAGCTCTCTCAAACCGAGATTCATCCAACGACTTGCTGGATTAATGTCGGTAGTCGGGAGAGCTTGAAACTCGAGGTTCTCTGCGGTGGATGAGGTGACTACGTTCTGCATGAAACTATCTCAGCGACATTAAAATGTCCGCCGCAATCAAGCCGGCTGCCGCTGCGCTGGGGTGCGGATCGTTCCAGGTAACGCGAGCCTGTTGTAGCGTGAGTTGATCCGTATGCGATTTGGCAATGAACCACTTTATACCTGACTGGTCCAGCTTCCTTGAGATGACGTCCTCGTAGTGCAACCATCGCTCTGAATTATCGAAGTACGCTACGTCACGATAGATTCCGACACGAAGGTTGATTCCCTTTTCATCACAAATCTTTCGAATCTGACGCAGCGCCTCCATCGAATAATTCAACTCCTCTTGTCGTTCCAACGGATCGAGGAGGTCGGCGTTATTCGGCAAAGTCTGAGATTGAAGCTGCGATTTAACTCGCTTGGCGCTGTCTACTAACAGGTACGAGAAGTACAAATGTGAATAGATCCATTTTGTGTAGCGGTGAAACTCGGTTGCACCACGATCAAACGTCGCCCTTTTTCCCTGGCCGATTCCAAAATAATCGTTATCGAACGTCAGATCGTTGGGCATATAGAGCAGTACGACGTCGGTGGCTGACTGGCTTGAAAGGTATTCGTTCAGCGCCTGGTATTCATTCCACGATGTATAACCAGAGACCCCAATGTTCCGGACTTCGTAGTTCAACCCGCTTTGAAGACTAATGCGCTGGAACTGCGAACCAATGGTGTCGCTGTCGTCAAGTCCAAACCCGAACACGCCTGAATCGCCCAGAAGCAAAACAACTCGCTCGGGAGACCGGTTCTTTCGCACCTCACCATAGCTTGGTACGACTCGGCGATTACCATTCGAATCTGTTGTAACTTCCCTGCCCGCGCAATAGCCCTCGTAATTTGCTCGCAGCTTGTACGGCAACAACTGATTTGCATGGGCAACATACATTTCAGGGTCCATCAGGCCCGGGCGGTAATGCATGGCCCGCAAGCCAACTTCTGCGATCAGCAGCCCCACCAGAGACGACATCACAACCAATGTGATTCGCGGTGCGGCGTTTCGAACTAACGATTTAGGTCTGGGCCGAGAAGAGCTTAAAAGCAATTCCAAGGTAGGCGGTTTACCTAGTTATTCAATACCGACGCTGCGTGTTCGTCGGGGTCAGGATCGGTTTGGTAGTACTTACTTCCGTAGTAACGCTGGTAGTAGTAGTAATCCTGCGAGTGGGTACTCACGTTGTTCAAAACCACACCGAGAATCTTGGCGCCAACGTCCGTCAGCAACTGCCGCGAACGGCGAACTACGTGACGAGAACTCTTGCCACCATGGACCACCAGCAACACTCCATCAACCAGCGAGGAGATCAAAACTCCGTCAGTAAACGAATTGATCGGCGGCGAGTCGATCACCACATGCGTAAATGAACCTTGCAAAGTAGCAACCAGACGTCGCATTTGATCCGAACCCAACAACTCTGCCGGGTTCGGGGGGATCGGACCGGAACTCAGAACGTGCAGACCCGTCGTCACTTCCTTTGAAACCATCGACAACATCTCGGCGGCAGAGACATCACGCGACAGGATCGAACTCAACCCTGAACGATCAGGAAGACTGAAGATTGAACGCAAACGTGGGCGGCGCATGTCGGCATCAACAATCACCACGCTGGCGCCGGTTTGGGCCAAACTGATCGCTGTGTTCACCGCGGTTGTTGTCTTCCCTTCCCCAGGCAAACTCGAAGTGACGAGCAATGACTTAGGCGCGCGTCCCGCAGTCGAAAGCAGCACCGAGGTGCGCAGATGGCGATAAGCCTCTGCCAGTGGCGAACGCCCATCGACATTCTTTAGTAACTCAGAATTGGTTGACGGACTGCCATTGCGCTTCTGCAAGGCCCCCGGTGAAGCGAGAACTCGCCGACGCGTCGCTGCACCAACAGAAGGAATGACCGCCAACGCCGGCAAGTGAAGAATGCGCTCCACTTCGTCGGTTGAATGCACCGTGTCATCAAGGTATTCGAGGAACAACGCAAGACCTACACCCATGCCAACCGACAGCAAAAACGCGATAAAGACGGTCCGCATCCGGTTTGGACCAATTGGGCCATCCGGCGTGATTGCATAGTCGACGATCGAAATGTTGTTAGGTTTACTCGCCATCACAACATCATTCTCTTTTGAGCGCTGGAGCAGGTTGTTAAGCAGAGTCTTGTTTGTGTCGATCTCCTGCTGAATGATGCGGTAGTTAATCGCGGCTTCATTCTGCGTCAGCGTCTGGGCGCGCTGTTGTTCAAATGCTTTGCGCAACGCTTCTTCGCGTTGTTGGGTTTGCCGGTAACGCGTCTCTAAGTTCGTCAGTAAAGTTGAACTTTTGCGGTTGCGGATCTCCTTCTCCTGCGCTTCCAGTTCCTGAATCTGTTGCTGGATCTCTTTAACTTCCGGCGCCTCTTCGGTTGCATCGACTAATAGTTGCGCGCGCTTCTGACGCAATTCTGCCAACTTGGTTTCAGTCTCGCCGATTCGTTTCTCATCCGCGTCGACGAGCGCCGCCGCAGCACCCGGTGCCTTAGCCGCCATGTAAGTGGCTTCAGCGGTCTTGCGTTCGTTCTCGGCCTCAAGCAGTTGCCGATTTAAACCGGCGAGTCGTTCGACAACCGTGTTCTGATTTGCATCCAGCGAAATGATCTGATTGTTCTTTGCATAGTTGACCAGGCGCTCTTCATCCGTTCGAATCTGCTGTTGCAGTTCAGCAATACGTTTGCTGAGAAAGTCGCCAGTCGTGCTGCTGTTCTCAGACTTCTTTTCCAGGTTCGTGAAGACATAGGTTTCAGCGATGGCATTGACGACCTTCGCGGAAACTTGAGGATCGGTGTGAGTAAAACTGATGTCGATTAAACGAGTCTCTTTGAAGTAGCCGCGCGTCTCTTTCACGGGATCGACTTTCAATCCGCCGAGAATGGCGCCGACAAAAGGAGACAGCCGCTTTGCTTCAGCGAGATCTTCACCTGACGTCGCAGGAGCAACTGACGTACGCAGCGGCAGTTCGTCTTTGGGCCGGGCATTGGTGTCGGGCTTTTCCACCGTGCCAAAGCCAACCATGGTCTTCACGGTCTGCCAGGTCGAACGTTTTTGAGTGGAGTTGCCTTTGAAAAAATCCGGATTGTGTTCAAGGTCCAGCGTTTTGACTACACGACGAAGCAGACCGGGACTGGTGAGAATCTGCAGTTGGGTATTGAAGTAGACGGGATCGTTTGCTGGTCCAATTACGTAAGGAGTGCGGCCGACGAGGGCGGCATTGTTCTCGAGATCAACCTGAACGCGAGCTTCGGCTTGATAAATATCGGGCTTGCGCGCGACGTAGAGCACGGCGAGCATGGTGATCAAGACAACGACGCTGATCACCAGCCAGAGGCGCTTGCGTATAGCGCGCCAGTAATCCAGCAAATGCACTTCCGTCTGAGCGTTTGGGTCAACGCCGTAGTTGTAGGAGTGCGGCGTCGAATCAAACGGCCGGTCCAGTGCGGCCAGATCGGGTTCGCGTTTGGTTAGTTCTTGGTCTTTCATGGAGTGCCTTGATTTCGGATTGCGGATTTCGGATTGCGGATTTTGGGAACCAACCCGCTTAACGTGGTCTTAAAGGCCGAGGATCCTTGATATTAAGATGAGAAATCGGCGCGCCTCAGATCCACTGATTCACGGTCTTAGCCGTCTTAGCCGTGCGTTTCACCTTCTTGATTTTGCGGTCCGTCCAGAACTTACGAAAATCGAAAGTAGTTCATCCGCTTCTTGAATTAGCCAAGTGAGTTGATCACGGTCCCCCAATAGAGCCCCTTCACATAGTTCTAACCAGTACTGGCTTTCAGAACTCTCTTTTTCGACGACAGCAAGTTTGTGAATGAAGTCGGCCCGCGATTGGGCGCGATTTGCTTCGCGGTAGTTTGCGCCGACTGATGTCGCTGCTTTTACAAGTTGATAGGTGATGATGTCACCTATTCGGTTTTTGGGAAGTGTGGCGACAAATCTGATGACTTTGAGGGCGAACTGTTTAGTTCGTCTTTCGAGATCTTTCTTATCCATGGTGAGGTCTCCTATGAGGTTGAAGATGGAGCGCATTTTACTATCTGCTCCTTTTCTTTCGCCAGTGAGACCACTGCGTGAGGATCCATGAACTTTTACCAGATTACTCATCGCTTAAATCCGCAATCCGCAATCCGAAATTCCAAATCCGCAATCCGATTTCCGAAATCCGAAATTCCAAATTCGTCAGGGCACGATACGAACCGGCAGTTGCGTGACCGACGGCACGACGCCTCCCACCAGGCTGCGCAAAAAACTCTTTCCCGCGGAGGTAGGCACGTCAACAATGTCATTCGGCATCAACGCAACATCTTCTGCGCTCTTCTTCTCAATAGCCGAAAGGTCGACGATCATCTCTTTGCGGACCGCGCTGCCAGTTTCCTGACGGACGATTCGCACCTTGTCTTTCTTGCTGTCTTGTCTGAGTCCCCCCGCCATCGCAATCGCGCGTGACAATGTAACTGGTTCCTTCAACGGAATTGTCAGAGGCGTGAACACGTTGCCTACAACATAAACCTGTTCAGCTTCAGGAATAGTCACGATGTCGCCCGGCGCGAGATACGGATTGGCCTCCGGTTTTCCGATGAGTGTGTCGGCCAATCTGAAACTCGAGAAAGCAGTCAGATCGTCATTCACAGCGTTCGCTTTTTCACAGGGCAAGGTCGGCTCAGCGCGCACGATGTTGATGGTCTGTCCCGCTTTCGCGGATGGTCCTTTCGCATACGTGAGTAGCTCGAGAAGTCTCACGCGTCTCTGCAGTTGAAACCGGGCCTGATCGTTCACTGCCCCAATCACCGCGACCTGTTTCGAGTGGTACTCCTTTACAAAAACGTCCACCTGCGGGTTGCGATAAAACTTTTTGTAGAGCTCGGCGATGTCTTTAGCCAATTCACCTTCGGTTTTGCACGCAGCTTGAATCTCGCTTTCGATCAGTGGCATCCGAATCATGCCGCTACCTTCTACGCGAACGGCATCGCGCGAGATGTTGGGTCGATTGAAGACGCGAACGTCGAGCACGTCACCTGGTCCAATGCGATAGCGATTGTCGCTGGTACTGCTTGCAGATGAAGTGACCAAGGGGCGCTCACTTTGCGCAAAGGCGTTTTTAGGAAATCCCGTTGTGGCAAGAAAGATCGGTCCCAGGAACAGAAAAGTGAGGGCACCAGGCCCCAGTACTAAATTTCGCCATCGGTATCTATTCATTCTTTTCAGACTCCCCCAAAACATCGCATTTACAGATCCGAAATCGACAATCGACAATCGACAATCGTCAATCACTTATTCCCCAACCCAACGCGCCGCGACAACAACGCTTCGCGCATGTGATTCGGGTGCGCAAGGTTCAGCACTGTGTTACTAACCAGTACCAACAGTTCCTCATGTTCGCGATGAAACGTTCCGGTCAATGGTTTGTCTTCGGTCTTAACAATGATGCCTTCCCGCACCCATTGCCAGAATTGAGTTTGGGTGGTCCAAAACTGTTTGCGGTCGCGGCAGATAACAAGCGCCGTCTTCCTCTTCCGTTTCTTCTTCTTATCTTTGTTCTTACTCATAACTGGGTACCAACTACCGGACTTACCGTTTTGGTGGACGCAAATGAACGCGAACACGCGGATCAGATATCTTCTGGGCTTTTGGCGCGTTTTAGCGCGACAAACCGCCGGGTTCGGTTAAAGACACGTCTGCCCTACAAAATCTTCCGTTCTTTCTTAGTGGAAGAAGCCACACACAGTTGCCTGCGGGGAAGCCTCTCTTGCGAGGCAGCATCTGTTTGTCAAAGTTTCAAGTTCAAACCTCAAGGCGCGCCGTTCAGCGTGCAGGTTGAGGTCTACAATGAAACGCAATCACATCAAGAGTCGCGAGATCAGTTCTGCGCGACGCTTCACACCGAACTTCAGGAAGACATGACGCAGATGAAACTTCACCGTCTGCTCAGTTACTTCCAAACGTTGGCCAATCTCTGCGTTGGTCAGTCCTTCAACACAGCACAATGCAACCTGGGCCTCGCGACGACTCAAGTTGCGGTTCTCAATAATTCTTCCCAGGGCTCGATCGAAGGATGGGTTTGAATGTCCTGACTCAATAACGCTTGCAGACGAATGACCGAGTGCTTTTCGTCTCTCGAGAATTTCGTCAGGAGTAAAAACGCGATAGGAGTGTCCGTTGTGACGCGAACCGTTTCCGTTTCCGTTCTCCCTCGACTCGCCGTCTGAATCGCTCGCAACGTGGCGCTCGACACTAAGTTTGATCATCAGGCCTTCAAGACCACGACGAACGGTACTCAAACTTCTAATGCCGGTAAGCGAGAGCAGAGTGCGTGAAGTAAACAACTTCGGTTCACCACCGTTGCCCGCGGAGGCCGACAGCATCGCTAGATAAAGACGCTGCTCTATCGGGGTATGACTTAAGACCAGCAGCGCCATTGAATTCCCATACGCGTGTTCAGCGTTCTCGCCTAAAGGGTAGGTTTTTGAATCTACCTTCGCGCTGCGATTGTTCTTGGGGGTGAACATTCTATGTTTTCGAAGTTGTTATGGTAGGAACGAAGCCGACAGGTATGCTCGTGTTGAAAGACTGCAAACTGGGTTTACAGATCTGATGAAGGGATGCATGTTTCGAACTAGTCTGGGAGTCCGAAAAGCCTGACTTCAAACGACTGTGGACATTCGGTGGTCCACAAAGGACCCCCCGTCTCCAGTGGCCAAGCCTAAATGCAACAATACTTTGTGTCAAGAACTTTAACAGAGAGGGTGAGGTTGAGACGGCAGCGATGAGGCGTTATGCCGCAGCCTTTCGGCGTTTTACAGGGTTTTTCGTTGAAAAAGGTGAAGAGCCCTGCTGCCCTTTCGTCTGCGCGATTTCTGGATCTTTTTTACTAGTATCTTGAAGTTGCTTTCAGCCGCGCGGTTTTTCAACTTCAACCTGGAAGTGCCGGTCGGACCTTCGAGAAACCGCCGGCTTCAGCCGCGTGGTCTCCTCAAATGATTGCTTCCAGAGGAATGCTCAACCATTTTTAAGCTTCGCGTCCACCATTTCACACCACAAGTGGCCGATCGTTATGTGCGCTTCCTGGATTCTCGCCGTGCGGTCTGATTCGACGATCACAGCCAAATCACATTTTGAAGCCAACGGCTCGCCCGACATTCCCGAGAGCGCAATCGTCCGACAACTCCTCGAGTGTGCTACCGCTGCCGCCTTAATAACGCTGGGTGATCGGCCACTGGTACTGATCGCAATCAGAAGATCGTCGTTAGCAGCTAGCGCCTCGATCTGGCGGGCAAACACATCTTCATATCCGAAGTCGTTACTGACGGCGGTGAGTGTGGACGTATCAGTTGTAAGTGCGATCGCGGGAAACGCACGTCTCTGATCTTCATAACGTCCCACTAATTCTGCGGCGATGTGTTGGGCGTCGGCCGCACTACCACCGTTCCCGCAAAGCAGGACCTTGTGACCAGAGAAGAGTGTGTCGCAGATCAGATTGCCTGCCGCTTCAATCGCGACCAGCCTCGATCCGAGTAATTGTTGAATCGTGGAGAGGTGTTCCTGAAGAGATTGAGCCAGGAGCGTTTGGATTGAATTCGCGGATTTGGGCGAGTTGCTGTTCACTTTGAAGTTCACTGCGCCAGATCAGGTAAAGTCCCCGTAACATGGCGGGCGTCAAGTCAGAAGTTTTATTCGCAATGTTGGCAATGGAAACTATCATAAGTTCTCCGCGATGGGCGAGTGGTAAATCGTGAATGGTAAATGGTCCTTGTGACCTTGGCCCTTGTTCGTACCCACCCTTTACTCGTGCCGTCCCACTGCTCGCTCTCCGCCATTTACCATTCACTATTCACCATTCGCGATTTACTATTCATCGTTCAGCATTTACCATTGGCCACTCGCTTGATCACCGTATGACTAATCCCAATTCGACGCCAATGCTGCGTCAGTATCAGGAGTTGAAGCAGCAACATCCGGGAACGCTGTTGTTGTTTCGTCTCGGCGATTTCTATGAGCTCTTCTTCGAAGATGCAATTGTCGGCTCCCGCGAACTACAGATCACTCTAACTGCTCGTCACAAAGAGCGCGGCGATCCAATTCCGATGTGTGGCGTCCCGCACCATTCGGCCGCGAACTACATTGCCCGGCTTGTTCGACGTGGGTATCGCGTTGCGATTTGTGAACAGACTGAGGAACCCAGCAAGACTAAGAAGCTGGTGCGCCGCGAAGTGGTCCGTATCGTCACGCCCGGCACGCCCATCGATCCGCAACTGCTTGACGCGCGTGAAGCCGTTTTCCTGGCTGCGATCTGTGCCACGGGCGATCAGGTGGGAGCTGCGTTTCTGGACATCTCCACGGGCGAATTCCTTGCAACGCAGGCAAGTGGACCAGAAGCCTGGGACCGAATTCGAGCTGATCTCGAGTCATATGCGCCGCGAGAACTGCTTTTCCCCAATTCACTTGCCCCAGTCGTCAGAGGTGGTCTTACTCATAAAACTCAAACAGCACCTCTTCCTCTTGCCCATCCAGCCGAGGTCACAGACGCCGAGAAAAAGTCCGCAGTTGTTAAGCAGTATCAATCGACCCCAACTTCCCCAAATGATCGTCTGAATGGTGAGACTTCTAACACCGACCAACTGATCAGTGCGACGCTGACGCCTTTGGAAGACTGGCACTGGCAACGAGATCAATGCTACGAACTGCTAAAAAGACAGTTTGGTGTCGTGTCTCTGGATGGCTATGGATTGGCCCGCAAAGACGAGGCGATCAGGGCGGCTGGTGTTTGTCTCAGGTACGCACAGCAAACTCAGCGCGTGGCTGCCGAGCACGTAACCGATCTCGTCTACTTCGAGCCCCAGGACCATCTCGTGCTCGATAGCGTTACGGTGCGCAATCTTGAAT
>DATBMP010000470.1:0-11094 GCA_036554845.1 Pyrinomonadaceae bacterium | reverse complement strand
CACAAGAAAGCATGCTAGTTTTGATCAGAACAAGATTATTGGAGTGCTCTGTCAGATGAATAACTTCGATCCCACAAACAATATTTCGTGGCAGTTGGGCCATCGAGGGAGAGTTGCTGTTTTTATCGACGGAAACAATCTTTTCCACGCTGCACGTTTTCACAATATCGATATCGACTACAACAAGCTCCTGAGAGTCCTACTCGGTGATGGGCGATTATTGCGCGCGTTTTTCTACACGGGCGTTGATGTCGGTGCTGAGCGTCAACAGGGTTTTCTTTTGTGGATGAGACGAAATGGATTTCGCGTGGTCCAAAAAGAGCTGAAGACGTTTTATGACGGTTCGCGCAAGGCCAACCTGGATGTCGAAATCGCAGTGGACATGCTCTCGCTCGCAGGCCGGTATGACACGGCGGTTCTGGTTTCCGGCGACGAGGATTTTGTTTACGCAGTGAACGCTGTGGCCTATAAGGGTTGTCGTGTTGAGCTGGCCGGTTTCAGATCGAACACTGCGCCTAAGTTGATCGACGTCGCAGACTATTTCATCGATCTCGGCGAGATTGCGGACAAGGTGAGAAAGGAAATCAGTCAGGGGTCGCGCTACGATGAATCGCATCCGCTCGATCAGGTGCCGGCGCAATACCTGCACGAACAGATTCACCTGCAACAGGATGACGAAAGCGTTGGGTTTGAGGCAGCGATGCGCGTCGTTCTCGAGAGCAGCATCGATGATGATGACTCACCCAGCTTTCCGACTTCGAGTGAGTTCATACGGATCACCGATGAACATTAATGCGTTAGTCTCGTCTCCATAGAACGCCGCAGAGTCGGACACGATGAAGCTCTTTACTGTCGAAGAGGCAAACTCAATGTTGCCAACAGTGCGCAGGATCCTTTTGCGAATTCGCCGCTGCCACAAAGCTCTGGGCAATTATCGCGAAAGTGCTAAGAGCGCGGGTGAAGCAGCCGAGCGAGGCGGCGGCGGAATACCGGAAGGCGTGCGCTATGCTGAGATTCTGATGCAACTCACCGGTTTCGTCGGTGAACTTGAAACCCTTGGAGTCCAAATCAAGGACTTCGACCGGGGGCTGGTTGATTTCCCTTCGCTCCGTGACGGCCGGGTCGTCCTTCTGTGTTGGCAGATGGGTGAGGGCGACGAACTCGAATGGTGGCATGACGTCGATACTGGTTTTGCCGGACGCACACCTCTCTAAGAAGATTTCCACAGACCGTTTTTGCCTGTCCTACCCTCCACCTCTCTGCGAGCAACTTCAATCCCACGAACATTTTCTGATTGACCAGTTAAAGTAATTCTTGATAGCATGCGCCGCAATGCGCAGCAGATTTCCTTGCTGTTGCCTGTTCTGTCGCAAGTTGCAATTACAAACGAATCGAGAGCGGAGGCAGTTGGCATGCGTTGTCCCTCGTGCGGCACTCCATCCAACCAATCCTTGATTTGCGGGGAGTGCGGACACAACCTGGTTGATCTGATGAATAGTTCAGAATTCGAAACTTGCGGTAGCAATGACAAAGACTCACACGTAGCAAAGTCACCGGCATCTGAAAAAACCAAACACAATTCCAGACTGATCGAGTTTCCTGGAGTTTCTCGCAGTTCCGTTCCTGGATGGCGTAAAGAGGTTGCTGAACGTGTTCGGGAAGCACAGGAAAGACGCGCTCGCGAAGCACTTGCCGAGGCTCAACTCGCAGCCGAACATTCTGAAAACGGATCTCTTTGCCAATTAGAGCTCTTACCTCAAGCCGAAGTGCCTCCGATGAATCCATTGGTTGCTGCGGCCCTCAAACGAATCGAACGCGCATACATTGACTCTCCTCCGGCGATGGCCCGCGGAAGTAGGCGATCGCGAATGGCTGCTGTGGCTTACGCAACAGAAAGCGCTTTCCCAAGCCTCGCAGCTGAGCCTTTGGAATCGCCTATGACAACTCCCCCGACAATTCCGTCTGCCACTACAGAAACTGAAGAACTGCCTGTTGTAGAAGAAGCATCGGTCGAAGTTGAAAAGACCCATAACCTGGTCGTGGTTCCACCGGCCGTTATTGAAAGGAAAGAAGCAACTCCAACTGAGTCAAAGAAACGACGGCGAATTATTTCGGATGATCCTCACAACCCGGCTTTGAATTACTTAGACTCGGTCAGCACGACCATACATCCCGAAGATATAACCAATCGTGCTTCCATGTTCAGACGATCGGTTGCCGGTGTGATCGACCTGCTGTTTCTGGCGATCCTCTTCTCACTTTTTGCCCTCGGTCTGGGTTTGATGAATTCGGAATGGCAGAACGTTCAAACAATCGTGATGACAACGCTGACTATTCTCGGGGTGAGTTTCTTGTACTCGACGATTTCAACTGCGTTCACCGGGCGAACACTTGGAATGAAGCTGCTCAGCCTACGTGTTGTTGATGCGCGAACAGGATTGATACCGACTGGAAGGCAATCTGCGGGGCGCGCGTTCGTATTCAATGTCTCGCTGCTGACGGCGGGCATCGTTTTGGCTTACGCATTGCTCGATCCAGAGAAACGAGCGGCCCACGATAAGATTACTGACACGGCCGTGATCCAAGTCTGATCGCGTTTCTCTCTCTTATCGCTGGTCTGTCTGGTTTGTTCGGCTTCGCCGCTCTCTTCATTCCTGGTTTGGTTCGACTGCCTCTTCTCCTCTTTCATCCCTGGTCTGATCTGAATTGGTTCGCTTCGCCGCAAGTCTTTATCCCAAGTGTCATCTATTTTTGGTTCGCTTCGCCGCCGAACCAATGTCTTTCCCCAACCCTCGGGAAGGCGAATCCATTCCCAACCTTCACGAAGCCGAATGCAAACTCGATGCGCATAGGAACCAAATCCACTGCCGTCGCACTAATTATTTGAGATACTTGAACGCCAAGAATCACAATTCAAAAACGTGCACCTCGAAACACTTAATCAGATCGTTCACGAATTGAGTGAGCAGCTATGCGGCCGCTTCCTGGGAAAGATCTTTCAACTCAATCCCCTCACCCTCGTTTTCGACTTCGGCATACGAGAGGGCAACTACCTTTTAATCTCAGTTGAGCCCAAGACACCAAGGCTTTACCTGATTAACCGGCGACTGCGTGACCTCGAAAAGCAATCAGTTCCTCATGGTCCATTCGCGCAAGTCTTGCGCAGCATCCTGAGCGGTGCTGAACTAACCTCCATCTCAACCTATGAAAACGAACGCGTGGTGCGGCTTTCCTTCACAAACCATGATGAGACTGGCGCCGAGCAAATCATCACTCTGTTGGCGCAGTTGACCGGACGCTCCGCTAACTTACTCCTATTGGATCAGGACGATCGAATCACTCATGCGCTGCGTACCCCACGGGGCTCCGGGCAACAGATCGATGAGATCTATCGAGCTCCCTCACCCCAAACCGGAAAACCATCACCCGAAAAGCTGATCCAGCGCGGCTCCTTCCCTTTACTGTCCCAAGCTCTGGACCAATATTTTCTCGAAGTAGAGCGAGAAGAGGCTTTTAGTTCTCGTGTGCAAGCGGTTCGGGAACGTCTACGTAGAGAGATTGCTCAAAAAGAGAAGCTCTTAACCAATCTTCACCGCGACCTGGTTGCGCATGGTGAAGCGGAACAACACAAACGACTCGGCGACCTGTTGTTGGCAAACCTCACAACGGCAACTCGCGATGGTCAGACGGTTCGACTACGAGATTATTACTCAGACGTTGGTAACGAGATTCAGATCGAAGTGGACGAGAACACGTCATTGCAGGACGAGGCGGCCCATTACTTCGCAAAATATACGAAGGCAAAACGAGGCAAAGAAGAGATTACCCGACGCCTCTCAGCCATTGAAGAAGAACTTGTTGGCGCAAAACAGAAAGCAGCGGAATTGGACCAGGCGGCAAGGCGCAATGACGAAGCTGCGTTGTTGCAACTCGAGGGACCAGCCCCAACAACCTCACGAGTAAAGAAGAAGGACACGGTTGAAAAGATTCCTGGAGTTCGACGTTATCGGTCTTCCGATGGATATGAAATCCTGGTTGGCAGGGCCGCGCACACCAACGACAGACTGACATTCAAAGTTGCACGGCCGCATGATCTGTGGCTGCACGCAGCTGATTATCCAGGTTCACATGTGATCGTACGCAACTCGAGTAGGAAAGAGATACCACAACGAACTATCTTTGAAGCCGCCGCACTCGCCGCAAAGTTCAGTCAAGCAGGCGACGATTTGAAGGTTGACGTTCATTACGCAGAACGAAAATTTCTCTCAAAACCGAAAGGCGGCGCTCCTGGTTTGGTGCGGATGTCTTCATTTCGCACCGTAACAGTCACACCCGCTGAAACGGTGGCGCGCATCTGAAGCACAAGGGAAAAGCAGCAAATGACCACAGAGATCAATTTGCACACAGCACGCATGATGCTAAATCGTGATTATGACCTTCGCGACTGGGCAGAGGGCTACTTGAAGCAGAAAGAGCGATCAGCAATGTCCGGAATGAGTGACGCAGAGTTTGAGAAGCACTGGCGCAATGTTCTACCGGAAAGGATGCACGAAGGGGCTGTAGAGGCAGTGAGTGCGTATCTCAATCGGGAATAATGATGAGTCCTATCTACTAGTGCATTCGGAATGGACCACCTGGCGCTTCGGGTTCCAAATCAGGTCGCGACGAATCCTGGATCACCTCATGCATCTCAAGCACGTTTGGTCCAGTGAACGCCTCTTTCGGTAGCGAACCTGATTGTGCGTGGCCCTTCACAAATTCATCAGAACGCACCCAGTTGAGAAACTCCTGCCGGCTATTCCAAAGCGTGAAAACAACATATGGATCGCCGTCGTTAACGGGTCGCAATACTTGATTGGAAATAAATCCAGGCATGCCGTCAACCAGCCCGGCGCGCTTGCGAAATCTCTCCTCAAACGCCTCGGCGAATTCTGGGTTCACATAAATCCGGTTCGCAACGGTAATCATCTCGCTTCCCCTTTTCCACTATTAACAAAATCAGGCGGCGCTATCATCCTCTTCGCCGCCTGACTCTATCATTTAAAGAAGTAACCACTACTGACCACTTGGGTAAACCAAAGTCAGCGGATCCGGTAGCGGGATCTTGCGCAGTGTTCCGTCCTTCGCAATTTTTGCCAACGAGTGTTGCGGCCTATCAGGATTGCCTTTCGCAATCTCGTCGATGTTACCCACCACAAGGACCACCATTTTGTCAGGCTGAAGATACTTTTGCGCCACGCGCAACACGTCGTCAGCCGTAACCGCCCGGATTCGGTCACGGTAGTTGGTCCAGTAGTCAGGCGGCCGCTTTGTAAACTCATCCTGCGCAAAAATTCCGGCGATCTGCGTCGCTGTGGCAAAGTTGCGCGGGAAGACTTCAATGAAATAGTTTTTCGCAGTCTCGAGTTCTTCTGCGGTCACTTTTGTGGTTCGCAGACGATTGATCTCCTCCATGATGATATCGATCGCTTGCGACGTAGTCGGGTTCTTCGATTGAAACGCCGCTCGAAAGATTCCCGGGTTGTAAACGCCAAAGCCGAAACTCGACCCCGCGCTGTACGCCAACCCTTCATCGGAACGCACGCGCGAAGTGATACGCGAGGTGAACCCTCCACCACCGAGGATGTCGTTCATGATGGTAAGGGCATAGTAATCCGGGTTGTCTCGCATCGCGCCCATGTGACCGATACTCACTCGACCCTGATTCACATCCACCTTGTGCACGGTATAAACGCCGGCTACCGGAACATGCGTCTGTTTTGGCACAGCCGGAACAGCTTCCTTGCTAACGGCCCAACCCTTCATTGCCGCCTCAAGCTTCGCAATCATCTCTTTCGTATTGAAGTCGCCAGAGACAGCGAAGATGAAACCCGCGGGGTTGTAATACTTCTTGTGGAAAGCGATCAGGTCATCGCGCGTGATTCCTTCGATCGAAGCCTTGGTCGATTCTTTAGCGTTGAAAAAGTCTGGCCCATACATCAAACGATTCCACTCGCGCTGTTCGATCACATCTGTGCGGTCGTTGCGCCGCTCCATGTTCTGAAGCAGTTGACTCTTGGCAAGGGTCAGCCGATCTTCCTGGAACCGCGGGTTCTTCAGCATGTCGAAATAAAGGGCGAGTCCCTGATCGATGTCTTTGGTCAGCAGGTTCAAACTCGCATTTCCCTGAAGTGTAGTGATCGAGCTCGAGATTCCAGCCGCAAGGAAATCAGCAGCTTCATCAAACTCCTCAGCAGTCTTTGACGTCGTGCCACCAGCGCGCATCTGACTTCCAGTCAAGGACGCTAATCCTTCTTTGCCTGCCGGATCGAGATACGTTCCCGTACGCACGAGTGTGGCCACGTTCACCAACGGAAGATCGTGATCTTCAACCAGGTAGACCACGACGCCATTTGAAAGAACATGTCGGTACTGTTCTCGCTTTGGAGGTGTGTAGCTGAGTGGGGTGTATTTAAGTTCGCGTGGATGCGCTGGGATCTGTGACTGTTGGCCGTGCAAATTTACAGCCGCAAGCGTCAAGAGTGCCATGGACAGGAACGCTGAAAGCATCTTTGTGTTGCTCGTCATTACTGATTACCTCCTTCGAGTTGCTTGAGGCGATCTTCCAGCATCTTTTTGACCACCCTGAAAAAGTTCTGTTTCTCGGCAGGAGCTGAACCGGCTTGCTGCTCCATGCGAGTCAGCAGGGTCTTGATCTGGTCTGCTTTGGCCTGGGCCAACATTCCCTTCATCTGTCCGATCTGGGCTTTCTCTTGATCAGTAAGTCCTGCGAGGGCGGGATCTTCTGTGGCGCCACCGGCTGACTTCTTAGTGTGGTAGATGGCTATGGTCCGGTTCTCCGGCTTGAAGTAGGCGTTGGCGACACGCCGGATGTCTTCAGGAGTAACAGCCTGGTGCTTTGCCGGGTCGGTATTGATTGTTTCCCAGCCCCGCAGGTTGTCGCGTAACAGAAGTTGGACCATCAGGCCAAAGTTTGACTGAATGCCGCGAAACGTGTTGGCTGCATATTGGTTCTTCACCTTCTGCAACTCATTCGGATCGACCAACTCTTTCTGCAGCTTCTCAATCTCTTTGTACAGCGCTTGCTCAACCTCTTCAGGCGATTTACCGGGTTTGGCGACGCCGTTCATCTCAAACACTCCCTCGTACTTCAGGGAGTTTTGAAAGGCATTGACGCTGTTCGCAATTCCCTGTTGCAGCACCAGAGCCTTGTACAACCTACCGGTGCGTCCGCTCAGCACACTACCAAGAATGTCCAGTGCAAAAGCGTCAGCGTGACCTTCGGCAACTGTGTGATACCGAACGCGGGCCTGTGGATTTGTCTCGGCATACGCCACCATTCGCTTCTCTGCCAGCTGCGGCATCTCGGCTGTGCGCACTGGCTCTGGCTCACGTGGTCCACGCGGCAGTCGTCCGAAGTACTGTTTGGCGAGGGCAACGGCGCGATCAGGATCAATGTCGCCCACCAGGCATGCGGTGAGATTGTTGGGAGCGTAATTGACCGCAAAGTAATCGAGTGCTTCTTCGCGGGTAATGCCTTCGAGATCGCTGGGCCAACCAACAACGGGCCACCCGTAAGGCGATGATTGCCAGAACATCGAATCGTAGAGTTCGTTGAACTTGCCGGTCGGCGTGCTGTCAGTGCGCAGACGGCGCTCTTCATGGACCACGTCACGCTCTGAATAGAATTCACGGAAGACCGGATTTCGCAGCCGATCGGATTCCATCCAGAACCACAGTTCGAGTTTGTTCGCCGGGACGTTTATGAAATAGACCGTGAAGTCGTAGCTGGTTCCGGCGTTCATCCCTGATCCGCCCGCAGTGGTGTAGATGCGATCAAACTCATCTTTGACCATCAACTCTTTCTCGCGCTTGGTCAGCTCATTAAACTTCGCGAGCAACTCTTTATGACGTGCCGAACGATACTGCGGGTCCTTTGCATCTTTGATCTCGCCGAGCCGCGCTTTTCTTATCAGCGACTGCTCCTCTTGCCGGAGTTCGGCACGCACCGCATCCATCTCTTTAATCAGTTTGAGGTTTTCGTCGATGTTCTTGGTGCCGACGGCGTGTGTGCCTTTGAACATCATGTGTTCGAAGAGGTGCGAGAGGCCCGTGATGCCGGGACGCTCGTTGACAGAGCCGACGCGCGCAATCCATCCCGCGGCGACATTGGGATCGCCCTTTCGCGGCACCAGAAGAACGCGCATCCCGTTATCGAGAACGATCTCCTGAACAGGGACTTTCTGAGCGGCAACGACATAAGCGCACAGCACTATAGCCGCCAGGCTAAGAGAGATTTTTTTCATTCTTAATCCTTTGTGTTCGGTTTTAGCAGTGAGAAGTAGCTCCGGGCAGAGTACAGAGCCAGACTGCCGGGTTGTTTACGTGACTGAATTGATAACGTTTTCAGCTTGATAGATGTAATTCTCGTCTGGAGAGGAAAGATGATAACAATGACGATTGGCGATTGTCGATTGACGATTGGTAGCCCTACCCGTCGGCCAATTTCAATCGTCAATCGTCAATCGCAATCGTCACTCGCCAATCGACAATCGAAATCCGCTATACTCGGACGCATGGAAAACTGGCGGGAAAATATCATTGACGACACAGAGAAAATTCGCGAGTTGCTGGCAGCGACAAGGACTATCGCCGTGCTCGGAATCAAGACTGAAGCCCAATCGAGCCAAGCCGCTTTTTATGTACCGAGGTATATGAGTAACGCCGGGTTCGAGATCATCCCGGTTCCTGTTTATTACCCCGAGGTCAAGCAGATCCTCGGTGCGAACGTCTATCGGAAGCTGGTTGACATACCTGGTGAAGTGGATCTTGTAAATGTCTTTCGCAAGTCAGGGGATGTTCCCGCTCATGTTGACGACATTCTGGCGAAGCGCCCCAAAGCTGTCTGGTTGCAGTTAGGAATTAGGAATGATGCAGTTGCCGAGACGTTGGCAAAGGCAGGAATCAAGGTCGTTCAAGACAGATGCTTGATGGTGGACCATAGATATTTATGATTGACGATTTTCGATTGACGATTGCCTGGCCACCGGATCCTTGCAGAGCCCGATCTGTCTGATTTAGATCAAGCGACTATCATCAAATCGGCAATCGGCAATATCTTAGGGCCCGAATTCCCGAAGCTGCCACGAATGTTTGGACTCTGGAGATCATTCCGGACAAACAAAAGTTCGTTTATTCCCTCCAGGGTAACAATGCTCCGCGTTACAAAGCCTTGTTCAGTTTGAAGCCGGCAAAATGAATCTTCTTCTTCACCTTACGATTACGCTGTCCTTGATCCCCAACTGTTGGACCACACAGACAAGCGGGACCACTGGTCGATTGCGTGGTGTCAGCGCTGTCAGCGAAAAGATCGCGTGGGCCAGTGGCGCACAAAGCACTGTTCTAAGGACCACTGATGGCGGCGCAACCTGGAAGAGCCTGGTGGTTGCCTCTGAACCACTCGACTTCCGTGACATCGACGCCATCGACGCGAACACAGCTTATGTGTTGAGCATCGGAAATGGACCAGCATCACGCATCTACAAGACCGTTGACGGCGGCGCGACCTGGACACTTCAGTTCAAGAACGAGGACCCGAAAGTATTCCTTGATGCTATATCTTTCTGGGACAAGGACCACGGCATCGTTTTTGGCGACTCAGTCGATAGACAGTTCTACATCTTGATGACAGATAACGGTGGTCGTGAGTGGACACGTGTTCCACCTGACCGTTTGCCACCGGCTCTGGAGAACGAAGGTGCATTCGCAGCCAGTGGTACCAACATAGCTGTCGTTGGAAAAACCCACGCCTGGATCGCCACGGGCGGTGCTGCGAAGTCGCGCGTGTTGTTTACGGCTGATAGGGGCAAAACATGGACGACATACGACACGCCCTTGAAGGCCGGATCCTCAGCCGGAAGCTTTTCGATTGCGTTTCGTGATAGGGCAAACGGAGTGATCGTGGGCGGCGATTATCGGAAAGAGACGGAGGCGCTCGACAATCTGGCCATTACGGCTGATGGAGGAAACACCTGGAGTTTGGTGAAAGGTCTCTCGGGATACCGCTCGGTTGTGGCCTATGTTCCTCGTAACCTAAAAAAGATCGTGGCGATTGGACCATCAGGAACCGATTACTCTGAAGATAACGGTCGTACGTGGAAGACGCTCTCCGGGGGTGGCTATGACAGCGTGAGCTTTGTTCGCGACAAATCGCTCGCCTGGGCCACGGGTGCGGAGGGTCGCATCGGTCGGTGCGAATTTTGAATGCTGCATGACCATCGAGGGCCCTTGCAAAAAGAAACCAGTAACATCTCCGATCGAATCCGACTACTCGAACGAATCATCACTCGCCTGCAACGACGTAATCAGGACCTTGAACAGATCAGTGCCAGGTATTGGACTGCGCGGCGGATTATCTTCGTCACGGGTGCCTTGCTCGCACTCCTTTTTTGTCGCCTTTCTGGTACATCGTTCGGCGTGGCTCTCGCAGTCGCCGTTGTGATTGCATTTGGTTTAGTCGCTTTCTATCACCGTAAGGTCCAGGAGAGCATTACGCGAACCCTTCTCCTTATCGACATCAAACGCATTCAACTCGCTCGCATTCGCCTGGACTGGGAAGGCATCCCTCTGATTGAGGGGCACGATGACTCTTCGAGTGAGACGAACGGCAGATCAAGCCCCACCGCTTCACATCCTTTCCGGCATGATCTCGACATTACAGGTGATAGATCCCTTCAACGTTTACTCGACAGCGCGGTTACTCGAGAAGGCGGAGAACGGCTCAGCTCGTGGCTTCTGAATACCAACCCCGACCGATCCATCATCGAAGATCGACAACGTCTGGTCGATGAACTCAAAGGACATTCGATTTTTCGAGACAAGTTGCAACTACTCTCTGCCGTCGCCAGTAAGGACGCCGAGTGGCAAAAGAAGCGCAAGGGTGGGTGGGCGCAACAGTGGAACTCAAGGATACTGGTTGATTGGATCGAACGCGGTGCGAATGCTCCCTCGTTGCTGCCAACAATCGTACTCCTCAGTATTCTTGCTGCGCTTTACCTTGCCTTGCTAGTCCTCGCTCTACTGGAAGTAATTCCT
>DATBMP010000461.1:0-8244 GCA_036554845.1 Pyrinomonadaceae bacterium | reverse complement strand
CGATCCTCCGTGGCTTTAATGAATCCAAACCTTACCGACCGCTGAATTGATGCCAATCGATCAATGTCGTAGAGTTGCATTGAATGGCCCGCGTCGTTTCTCCGCTCAATCGTTTCTTCATCCATCCGCAGTATTCAATCTTCTATCGACGTGTGAAGAGACTCGACTGGAAAGAACCAGTGAGACCGGAATATGCGCTGCTCGCAGTTCTTTCCGGCGAACTCGAGTATCAGGTAGCGGGTAACGCCGGCCGGCTCACAACTCACGAAGGTCTTCTTCTGGAACCCTCCATACCAATCACGACAACGGGTCGCAATGTCGAGCTTGTATTTCTGACTCTCGCGCCCGGCTTTCTTTTCGACTTTGCTGTTCGCATGCGCCTTATTGGCCCAGCTGGAAACATCGGGTTTGCTAAAACGCTCTTACGAACAGATGAACGTTTGACGACTCTGACATCAAGTCTCGCCTCGGAACTCAGCTCAGACGATGCAGGTCGCGAGATTGTGCTTGCTGCCGGCATCGAACAACTTGTGGTCCACGTGCTGCGAAACTTCTCAAATATGAGACGTTCGGATGAACTTGAACTGTCACGTGTCGGGCTTATTGATCGACGTATTCGGAGGGCAGTTGAGTTGATGCAGGCGCAGATGGATCGTGAACTCTCATTGAAAGAGATCGCGGCGGCTTCATTTCTTTCGCCATTCCATTTTTCACGACTCTTCAAGAAACTTACCGGAGCAAGCCCCCACGCATATCTGGCGACTCTGCGTTCCAGACGCGCCCAACTGTTGTTAGCCGAAACTGACCTCTCTGTCACTGAGATCAGTTCGCGCGTGGGCTACGCAACCTCGAGCCACTTCACAAAGGCTTTTCGACAGGCCACGGGTCTAACTCCGCGAGCCTTTCGCAAGGCGATAGTCTCTCGTTAAATTCCCTTCCTTCTGATTCATCCGCGTTTTAGCGGCATCTGAGCAAGCTTGCGACAGTATTCAGCAAGATAGAGCCGGACAATTGTTCCGTTCGCCCGTACTATCAAGTGAAATTTCCAAAAGGAGCATGCCACATGGCTGTAAAGAAGGGCGCTGAGATAACACCAGCGGAAGGAAAGTTAGGAGTCTTGCTGGTTGGACTCGGAGCAGTTAGCACAACGTTCATAGCTGGCGTTGAAGCAATCAAGAAAGGTATTGCTGAGCCGATTGGCAGTCTCACCCAAATGGGAACCATTCGTCTCGGCAAGCGAACCGACAACCGGGTTCCATTGATCAAGGATTTTGTGCCGCTCGCCAAACTCAATGACCTCGTGTTTGGCGCCTGGGACATCTTCGAGGATTCTGCCTACGAAGCTGCAATGCATGCCGGTGTGCTCGAAAAAGAGTTATTGGGCCAATTGAAAGCGCCGTTGCAAAAGATCAAACCGATGAAGGCGGTCTTTGATCAGAGCTACGTCAAGCGGCTTAACGGCGTAAACGTGAAGAGTGGCGCGAACAAGTTTGCTTTGGCAAAACAGCTCATCGATGAGATTGCGGAGTGGAAGAAGAAGAACAAGTGCAACCGCGTGGTCATGATCTGGGCAGCATCGACTGAAGTTTTTCTCAAGCAGCATGCCGTACACAAAACCATCGAGTCGTTTGAACAAGCGATGAAGGACAATCACAAATCGATCGCGCCCTCGATGATCTACGCGTACGCAGCGCTCAAGTCAGGAATACCTTTCGCGAATGGAGCACCGAATCTGACCGTAGACATTCCCGCTTTACGAACGCTGGCCGAGAAGAACAACCTGGCGATCTGCGGAAAAGACTTTAAGACTGGGCAAACGCTGATGAAGACCATCATCGCACCCGGACTCAAAGCGCGGATGTTGGGATTGCACGGCTGGTACTCAACCAACATTCTCGGCAACCGCGACGGCGAGGTTTTGGATGACCCTGCCTCTTTTAAGACGAAGGAAGAGTCTAAGTTGTCGGTGCTTGAGTACATTCTGCAACCTGATGTTTACCCGCGTCTCTACAAAGACTTTTCGCATGTAGTGCGCATCAACTACTACCCGCCGCGAGGCGACAACAAAGAGGGCTGGGACAACATCGACATTTTTGGCTGGCTCGGCTATCCGATGCAGATCAAGATCGATTTTCTCTGTCGCGACTCAATCCTGGCGGCACCGATAGTCCTGGATCTTGCGCTGCTGCTTGACCTGGCTCAACGTGCCGGAATGAAAGGCATTCAGGAGTGGTTGTCTTTCTATTTCAAGTCACCGCAAACTGCGCCGAAGCTGTATCCCGAACATGACGTGTTCATCCAGCTGATGAAACTCAAGAACACTCTCAGGCATCTGCGTGGCGAGGATCTGATTACGCACCTCGGGCTCGAGTATTACGACTAAGGTTTCAGTCGTTTCAAACAAAAAAGGTCTCGATCGCAGCGATTTGCGAGAGAGACCTTTTGGTGTTTCGGCGCGTTAAAACGTGCAAGTTTTCAGGCTTCACAATTGTCACAACAGAGGAACCAAACACTAATTGTCAGCTATCGCCTGACATGAAATGTCAGTTTGATCACGACACGTTGAAATTGGGTTTTAATCTCCTTACCCCAATATTTTGTGATGACTTTTATGGGTGAGTCGTGTATATAGCATCCGGCTGGTTGCACAAGACTCCCGGCATTCACTCGCTCCAGTAAACTAATCAAACAACACACGCATCAATTGATCATGCGGATCGTTCCTTGCATATGAAGAGAAAGCGCGCGGCCGAGAGGAGCCGAATCGACATTGAGGAAAGCCAAACTGAACGGCATCAAGCGCACGGAGTCAGGGCTCAGGCAAGGAGCACGGAGATGATTGCTGAACTGGACATGGACACACTAGACACATTGAACGAAACCACGGGAACTGTCTTTCTTGACCCCGACCAGAAGAGTCCGCGGGCGCAAGATTTTGAGGAGCGACTCTCTGCTCGCATCGTCGGGCAGGAGCGTGCGGTTCGCCGCATGAGCGGGCTCTATCAGATCTTCCTCGCTGGAATGAATCCTCCGAGCCGACCTATAGGCACCATGCTGTTTCTCGGCCCCACTGGTTCTGGAAAGACTCGCGTCATTGAAGCAGCTGCGGAGGCCCTTTTTGGCGATGCGAACGCAATCGTCAAGATCGACTGCGCTGAGTTTCAACACTCTCACGAAATTGCCAAGCTGATCGGCTCGCCGCCGGGATACCTGGGTCATCGCGAAACTTCGCCGATGCTAACGCAGGAAAATCTCGATCGGATGCATACCGATGATCTCAAGCTGTCGCTCATTCTATTCGACGAAATCGAAAAAGCGTCCGACAGTCTGTGGCAACTGCTGCTGGGTATTCTAGACAAAGCCACGCTGACTTTGGGTGACAATCGTCGAGTAGATTTCTCACGCTCGATGGTCATCATGACCTCAAATTTGGGTGCACGCGAGATGTCGGAACTGATCTCGGGTGGAATCGGTTTTGCCCCTGGCAAGGGTGCGAAGAACCCGAATGACTCTGATGTTGATCAGAAGATCTACCGGACAGCCGTTGAAGCCGCTCGCCGGAAGTTTTCACCAGAGTTCATGAATCGTATCGACAAGGTTGTGGTGTTCCGCTCGCTTAAGGAGCATCACCTGAGACAGATTCTCGATCTCGAACTGCAAGCTGTGCAGGATCGAATTATGCAGTCCGCGGGAACCAAGTTTGTCTTTCAGTGCTCTGAAAAAGCGAAAGACACTCTCTTGAAGGAAGGACTCGACTTCAAATATGGCGCGCGACACTTGAAGCGCTCGGTCGAGAGATTTCTCGTCTATCCTCTTTCGAACCTGGTGGCCACCGGGCAGATCGGATTGGGTGACCTGGTGACAGTTGATCTCGACGACCACTCCAAGAAGTTGGTCTTTTCGAAGCGCTCGGGCGGAGCTCTTATTCACGAGATTTCCGAACCGAAGCCTGAAGATGAAAGCGTTGAATCGCTGTCTGGCGGCGTTGGTTTACCCATCCCTCAAACCAAAGCTGCGAAGAAAACAACGAGCCGGAGCGAAAAAACAGAAAGCTAAATCCAGAACTGCGACTGAAACTAGAAAGGCGCCGGATCCTTGAAGGTCCCGGCGCCTTTTCTTTTCAGCAAGCTGTTGCCAGTTAGAAGTTCAAACGAAGGCCAATCTGGAGTTGCCTTGAATCACTTGCAGCAGTTGGAAGACCAAATGCGGGTAATGGTTTCTGCCCGGTCCCAAAAACGTTGTTAGGCAACTGCAGATTCGCGCGATTGAGAACGTTAAATCCTTCCAATAAGGCCTCGAGCCGAACGCGCTCAGTGATCGCAAAGGTCCGGCTCACTCGCAGGTCCAGTGAAGCAAAATCGAATCCCTTCCCTGCGTTGCGCGCCACTCCTAACGGCCGATCATTCACATTCGTATCGAAGTTGCGATCGTTCCCAGTGAGAATGTTGAACGGCAATGCTGAGCTGTAGCTAAAAACGTATCCCAGCTGAAATCCCTGCAGCAGACGACGCCAGGTTCGCTGGGACGACTCGTGTGGCATCTGGAGGACGCCACTCAAAACAAACCGATGCCGCTGGTCGTTGTCAGAGCGGCCTTGATCATCTCTTAAGTCAGCATTGTCGGCGGGAGTAAAGAAAAATGCGTTACCTGCATCATCAATCCCTTTCGAGAGCGTGTACGAGAGTCTTATTCCAAATGTCCGTTGGAAGCGGCGATTAAGCGATACAGTCATGGCGTTGTAGTAGGAATCGCCAGAGCTCTCGAAGCGACTGATATTCGCGAAGCGCGGATCCGGTCGGCCAAGATTCAGTACGCCGGCCGACGCAGGAAATCTCGGCACATTCATATTTCGCGACAAAATCAGATGGATGCCACGCGTATGAATAAAGCCCAGAGACAACGAGGTCGATTGGGACAACTCACGCTCGAATTGCAGACTCGCCTGCTGGGAATAGTTGTTCACGATGTTCGGATCGATTGTCGTAATGCTTGTGAGAAGATCGTCGGGAAATGAGTTGAGCGTTGCGGGAAAAACGGGAGCACCAGGCTGACCAAATGAGAGCACTGCGACTCTGTATTTTGAGCCATCGCGTTGCAGAGCATTTGAAGTCGCACGCAATGGCAGCCGATCAAAATAGATTCCGAAACTTGCTCTGAAAACGTTCTTGCCAGAACCGGGCGCAAAAGCCAATCCCATTCGCGGGGCAAGATTGTTCGCGTCAGTTGTGATCGGATCAGGCAGGAACTGAGCGTCATAGCGCAAACCGAGGTTGATTGTCAGACCTCGACGTGGTCTCCACTCGTCCTGAACAAACAACCCGACATTTGGATTTGATTGAAACTGTTCTGTCGCTCCAAACGCCTGCTGAAAGACCGTGTAGCGCTTGGCGATAAAATTTGCGAGAGAGGAAAACGTGTAAACACCCTGGATCGAACCGGGGAAGTTAATGTTGACGCGGTTGAGTAGAAAATTGCCTCCTACCTTAGGTGTGTGTTCACCGCGTTGAGTAGAAACGGCATTCACCGCTTCGATCGTGTCCAAGTCTCTCGCTGTTGGTGAAAACGTAGCAACGCCAAAATTAGCAACGCCTGAGACGTTCACAGCTGGACCTACGTCATCGTTGACCGGTGCGCCCAAGCGACTGCGCGTGAATTGGAGTCTGGTCTCGTTGATCGTCTTTGAGGAGAGGGTTGTAACCGCATTTATCGCCACCGTTTGATCACGGTTACGAAGTGCAGTCCCACGGCTGATCGCATTGAGTCCACCAACATTACGCGCGTTGATGCTGTCGATCTCGTAGAGGCTGTAGCGCGCGTTCAACTGGGTGGCGTGGCTCAACTGACTATCGATTCTAGCCAGGAAGTTGGTTGAATTAAAGCCTGTAGGTACGATTCCCGTTGAAATCCGCGCGCCACTAAAATTCAACGAATCGAGTTGGCTATTGACGGTCACAACATTCGCAGGAGTGATCGTGACAACGACGGCGTTGCGTAAACGCGTCTGCTCAAAATTGGCGAAGAAGAAAGTGCGGTTCTTGTTTATTGGGCCACCAAGACTTGCGCCATATTGAGTTTGAGTCAGTGGGTCCTTGTTTGGGGCGAGTGGATTGCGCGCATCCAGGCGCTGGTTTCGGAAGAATCCATAAAGCCTGCCGTGGACACCATTCGTTCCGGAATGCGTCACGATACTCACAAAGCCAGCTGAAGCGCGCCCGAACTCAGCAATTCCTCCCGAAGAGATGACCTCAAACTCTCGAACTACTTCCTGACTAAAGAAAGTACCCGGCAGGTCGGCAGCGTCGTCGTTCGCTGACAACCCATCAACCACGAATCCGTTGTTGATAAAGCGTTGACCAGTGATGGATAGACCGGTGCCAGGGACGGCTGATGTCTCTGGAAAGCGCTGATTCGCGACGGGATTACTTCGTGTGACACCCGGTGTGAGGGCTGCGAGATCGAGATAGTTCCTTCCATTCAACGGCAACGAATCGATCTCGCGCGACAAAACGGTTTCTGCTAGCTGAGTTCTGACGGTTTCAACGACCGGAAGATCACCGGTTACGTCTACGTTAGCTGACAATCCCTCGACTGAAAGCTTGAGAAGAACATCCAGAGTTTGGCCCACCGTCAGCGTTAACTTCCGACTTAATGGCGCGAATCCCGAAGCGGTTACACTGATGTCGTAGTCTCCCACCGCTAGATAGGTAAACCGGAAACGCCCTTCACCATCACAAGTGGAGTTCTGCTCGTAACCCGTCGCCCTATTTACAATCATGATCGAAGCAGCGTTGATCGAAGCACCGCTTGCATCTTCAACCCTGCCTGTTAGCGTGGCTGACGAAATCTGTTGCGCAAGCAGACTATTGCAGCAAAGGACAGTAATGAATGCGATCGAGATTCTCCACATTAGAGCACTGCAAGCGTTTGACATGACATTCCTCTTTCGACAAACAACCCTTCCAGCTTTTGGGCCAGTTAGATCGCAGCACGAGCGGGCCTTCGCTTAGCGTAGGCCCATCACCAAAACTGTTTGACTGTGTCTAGATCGAAAGAGTGGGTGGAGCACGAGGTTGGATATTTCGCCACGTCGTGGTTAGAACTCTTGCGTGAGAGGATTGGTTTCGGAGCAGGTGCAGCGTGGGAAGCTGCGACATTTTTGCCTGGAGAGGTAAATCAACGTGTTCACGAGAACGCGGACGGCGACTGAAGGCTGAGGTACACGCACCGCATTCGGATGAACAGGGTTTGGCCGGAAGTTGAAAGTATGTAGTCCGGTTCTGCGTCTTAAGCTTGTCGGAATTGATCTTTTCCGAAGAGTTGCAATGGTTGGCCTCGACCACATCTTCGTCAATAAGCGAGGCAAGTGGAACTGTGGCACTGGTTGTTCGCAAGCCACAAAGCAACTCCCCATCCTCGGCCGGTGCATTCGGTGATTCGACTGTTAGTCCCGCGTCACAGTTTCCCGATTCGTGTCCCGCCCCTCCAATACAGCACGACATTAACTCCGACTCGGTAAGGGCAGCCTCGCCGATTGTCACAAGCGGACCCAGAAACGACAGCACAAGGATTATCGCGGCGGCATAACATGCGAAGGCGTTACAGGCCGCGATAAACCTTGGCTGTTTCCGATCTCTATGCATTCGATCCGCTTTCCTCGTTCCTCGATGCTTTGTGAGTTAAGACCGTAGTGAGGTCATTATGGGGTCGTAATTGAAAATAGTGAATGAGTTAGGCCGTCGTTTTTGGTGCGCGTTTCTTGACGAGAGTCATCTTGCACTTACGGCAAGTTCCTTTCGTCTTTGACTTAACATTGGAGTGCATCGGACACACGTATTCGAACGCGGATGATTTCTCCTGTGGCGCCGGCCGCTCTTTCTGCTCGTCCTGCAGTCTTACCGTTCGATACTCCCCGGAAATACAAAGGAGACATACAGCGGCCACCGCTAACAACAACTTGGATGTGAACGAGGATGGTTGAAGCTTCACTTTATTTCTCCTTTGACGCTTCGATCTCCTTGAGAAAATCAATACGAGTTTCTGCGTTGACGTCCTTAGCCTCGGACCATGGACCAGGTAGTCGAGTGGCCACGGTTGACCGGACAAGTGGGGAACCTGTCACCGCGCTTGAAAAACACGATGATCTCCGTGTGACTGTTACACTTGTATGGTCCACTTCGTTGGCAGACTGTTCCTGTCCCACCAGTTGCAACTACGTCGGTTGAAACTTGAATTTTCATACCATTC
>DATBMP010000453.1:0-21400 GCA_036554845.1 Pyrinomonadaceae bacterium | reverse complement strand
AGGTTATGAGCTACTAAGAAAAGTTCCGGACTCTGTTTTAGTCCGGTCAGAGCGATTCGAATGGCATTGCTCACATGACTGATCGAACCAGCAAAACACTCCGGATTCTTCTTGTATTGCCCAGCTGTTGGAGCAAACCCGTGGGCGGCGGCTAATCTGCGGATCTGTTCGAACCAGGCCTCTTTGTCTTCCTCATGCCGATACGAATCAGCGAAGTCTTTAGCCAACTTAACTACCATGGCACGTTCGACTGGAGCGAAGCGCGGATCTGAAGGATCACTTACCGGTGGAAACAGCTCCTGGAAGTACAAACCGTAGGCCGCCCGGAACTCCCGCCATTTCGCGAGATCCTTTCGTTGCAGCGCGGGCTGTCGCTCATTCGCAAAGATGCGGCGAACCAGCGGCAAATTCGTGGATAATATTTCGCTCAACTCAAGATCATTCTCCCGAGACCAGGTGAGCAAACTTTCCAGCGCCTCTTCGGTGGGGAGTTGCGCGATAAACTCGCGGCTGATCGATTCAAGTTTCACCAGATCGAAGATCGGACCAGCCACTCCGCAGTCACTTAAACTAAGAGCAGACGACGCAGACTCCTCGAACGTCATTTCCGCGAACCTGCTGTTGGCGAGACCTCTCAAATAATGAAGCACCGCGCCTGCCGGATAACCCGAATCTATGTAAAAGGCAACGTCAGCCTCGTTATCTTTTCGCTTGCTCAGCTTGCGCCGGCTCGCTCCGTCGAACTTCATGAGCGGGGCGATGTGGGCATACGGTATGGGCAGGAAACCAAGTGCGGTGAATAGCTGCAGATGCACCGGCACTGAAGAGATCCACTCTTCACCGCGCAGTACTACAGTGACTCTCATCAACGTATCATCAACGACGTGGGCAAAGTGGTAAGTGGGAAGTCTCGGAGATTGATCGCTACCCTTCAACAACACGATGTCGTTTACATTGTCCTGATGTTCGATTCGACCGCGGATCAGGTCAACAAACTCGACGCGCTTGGAAGGATCACCCGGCGAACGAAATCGAATGGTATAAGGATTTCCGAGTTGGATACGGTTCGTGACTTCAGTTTGCGAAAGATTTCGGCAACGGGCCCATGAACCGTAATAGCCGGTCTGGAGCTTTGCCGCAGTTTGCTCTGCGGTCATCTGGGCCAACTCGTCGCGGGTGCAAAAACATGGATAGGCACGGTCGGTCCGCAGCAACTCTCGCGCATAGGTGTGATAGATCAGCTCTCGCTTAGACTGTTCATACGGTCCCCACTTCGAATTCGAGTCATTCTCGTCTGACTCTATACGGAAGTATTTGAATGCGCGTGCAAATTGTTCACGCGAGCCGGCGACTTCTCGCGCCTGGTCGGTGTCTTCGATTCTAATGAAGTACGAACCACCGGAATGGTGTGCGAGGTTCTTGCCCAGTGTGGCGACGTAAACCCCGCCAGTGTGTAAGAAACCTGTTGGGCTTGGACCAAAGCGCGTCACTATCGCACCTGGTGGAAGATCGCGCGGAGGATAGCAAGTCTCCCAATACGAGGGCTCCGGCAGTTCAGCGTCAAATAGCGTATCAATGAACTCAGCCGTAAGCATAGAATGAGCGACTTTTAATCGATCCAAACAAAGCGGGACGTTTCGCGATCCTTCCGCACCCGATCTATTGGAAAGGCTTGATTGTGCATTACGAGATAAATACCTGGACCAAGTATCCGGACCGCAAAGAGACTCTCTGTAAGGTTTTGCAAACCATCGCTTCCTTCAAACCCCAGCGGGGTCATCGCGCCTGTTAGCACAATAGGAATCTTCAGTTCAGGTAGAGCTTGCTTCAAATAGAGACCAGTCTGAACCATTGTATCTGTACCGTGAGTGATTACGACTGCCGAGCGCTCGCCTAAGATCTGCTCGATGAGCCGAAGAATCGCGCTGCGGTCTGCATCAGTCATCTGCAAACTGTCTTTATTCATGAGCGGCACCACGCGGACCTCGCAGTCCGGAAGCCGTAACCGGCCGAGATATCGATCGATTTGGTTATCTAAGTTTTCTACCGTGCTAGTCTGCTCAGAATAAACTTTTTCAATTGTGCCACCCGTAGTGATCAGGTTGACCTTCAGCATTTTCGAATTCTTCCTTGTATTGCTGGAATTCATTTTTGGTTCATCACCATCTTAACAAATCATCTTTAATCACTTGATCTTGAAGCTGAAGATCAATGCCAGATCAAGATCAGACTGATTTTGAGTTTAAATAAGGAAGCTGGTCGGATTATCCGGGAGCGCCTCGAATCCTTTGGTGTACTCAATCAGACGCGGCTAGAATTCACTACTTCCCAATATCCGCAGGAATCATCCAGTGGCCGAGGCGAAAAATTCGTCAGATCTCCCATGACCCTTCAGGCCGGTACACTTCTTGGCCGATACGAGATTCGCTCCCTCCTTGGCGCGGGCGGCATGGGAGAAGTTTACCTCGCAATAGACAAGCAGCTCGACCGCACCGTCGCACTCAAGCTTCTCACGGCCGATCTCGCTTCAAACCAACAGCGCATGAGCCGGTTCATTCAAGAGGCTAAAGCAGCATCAGCTCTAAATCACCCGAACATCGCGCACATCTATGAAATCGGAGAATCGGACGGCACTAGATTCATTGCAATGGAGTATGTCGAGGGTCAAACACTTGACGCCTTGATCCAGGGCCGCCCAGTCGAGACGGCTGAGATCTTGCGCCTCGGCATTCAGCTAGCCGATGCGCTCGATGTGGCGCACGCGAAAGGTATCACGCACCGCGACATCAAACCTTCAAACATTGTGGTCACTTCGCGAGGTCAATTGAAGGTCCTTGACTTCGGACTGGCGAAGGTGACGCGTCCGTCGGAGCAAGCGGTGCCGGCGACGGATCTCGCCACGCAACCGATGACGATGCCTGGAATCCTGGTAGGCACGGTGCTGTACATGAGTCCAGAGCAGGCACTGGGGCGAAAAGTTGACCACCGCTCGGACATCTTCTCTGTTGGCGTAACGCTCTATCAGATGGCGACAGGAAAGCTGCCGTTCTCTGGTGCAACACCTACCGAGATCATTGACCACATTGCGCACGCGCAGCCGGAAGCGATTGCTCGCTTGAACTACGACGTGCCGGCGGAATTTGAACGAATCATTCGCAAGTGTTTGGAAAAAGATCTGGAGCGCCGCTACCAGTCCGCGCGTGAGCTTCGAATTGACCTGGAGAATCTCAAACGCGAGTACGACTCAAGCGCGGTTACTCTCGATAACGCAGCAGCTCAACCGGACAGTAAGCAAAGACGCAGAACTTTTGCCGCAATCGTTCTCGTCGCCCTGTCGCTAATAGGCGTTGGACTCTATTTCGTGATTGCACGACTGCGAGCGCCTGGCGGTTTCTTCTCCCGAGCGGTTGAAAAGGAACAAATTCAATTCAACATCTCGACGGAGGGAATGGTCTCGATCACCACCGAGATGCAGAATCATCATCTCGCTGTCTCTCCCGACGGGCGGCATTTGGCTTTCGTCGTTTTGAAGGGCGGAAAAAGAATGCTTTGGATGCGCCCGCGCGATGGAGTCTCAGTGCGCCCGCTGGCGGGAACGGAAAACAGTTCCTCACCTTTCTGGTCACCTGATAGTCGTTGGATCGGCTTCTTTGCGGACGGCGCACTTAAGAAGATCAACATCAATGGCGGACCGGTTCAGACCCTGTGCGCTGCGCCACTCGATAATGGTACTGGGACCTGGAGTGGCGGCGGAATTATTCTCTTCGGCGGTGAGCCTAGTGGCGACGAGGCCATGGCCGGTCTCTACAAGGTCTCTGAGGCTGGCGGTGAAATAGCCCAGGTGGCGAAACCCGACAAGTCGATTGGCGAAACCTTGTATACCTGGCCGCACTTTTTACCCGATGGCCGTCACTTTCTCTACCTGGCGAGTGATCAGCGATCAAAGGGCACCACACTTTACGCCGGCTCGTTAGACTCCACCGACAGGAAATCACTGCTTCAGATCAGTTCACGCGCAGAGTACGTCTCTTCGGGTTACGTTCTCTATGTCAGGGATGGGACGCTGCTTGCTCAGCCCTTCGACGCTGAGAAACTCAGCCTTAGAGGCGATGCAGTGCCGGTTGCGGAAAAGATTCAGTACTTCAGTCCCACGGGTTGGGCTGTCTTTTCTGCTGCTGAGAACCTGATTGCATATCAGTCGGGCGACGTCGCCTCACAGCTTGTCTGGTTTGATCGCAATGGTCGCGAGCTGAGCGCGGTTGGACCGCCGGCCAATCATGAAAGTCCACGAATTTCTCCAGACGAACAGAGAGTCGCAGTTGCAGTAGCCAACCCGAGGACGGGTACGTTAGACCTTTGGGTCTACGAATTGTCGAGTTCACTTACCACCAGATTCACTTTCACCGACCTATACACCGAATACAATCCTATCTGGTCCCCGGACGGCCGCGGGATAGCTTTTGTCGGCGACCCGGATGGACCACCGCACCTACACGAGAAGCCCTGGGGCGGCACGGGTAATGAACAAATGCTCCTGCCTCCGGGAGGAGTTCAGTGGTCGCATGACTGGTCTTCGGATGGGCGCTTCATTCTGTACGAAGAGTCTGATGTGCGCGGCAAGTTAGATTTGTGGATTCTGCCGATGTTCGGAGAACGAAAGCCGAAGCCGTTTCGCAACACTCAATTTGTCGAGACCGAAGGTCGGTTCTCACCGGACGGCCGATGGATTGCCTACGTGTCGGACGAGTCAGGGCAACGCGAGGTTTATGTTCAGTCTTTTCAGTTCGAGGGCAGTGGAAACGGAGGTAGATGGCGAATTTCGACGGATGGCGGCTCGCAACCAGTGTGGCGAAGTGACGGCAAAGAACTCTTTTTCGTGACTGCGGATAACAAGCTGATGTCAGTGGCGGTGAAGAGCGGAGTCACCTTCGCCGCTGAATCGCCCACGGCGCTTTTTAGAATTGATCCTTCAGGTGGCGGGGGCTTTTACGACGTTACGCGCGACGGCCAACGCTTTCTGGTGAACACCAGCGTAACCAGGGCAGAGTCTTTACCAATCACGGTCGTAGTTAATTGGAGCGAGTCCCTTAAACGGTGACTGGACTCGTATGGTCAGGGTCGACTACGCCGCCAGGCAACTATCAGAAAGCTAGTTATTTGGGAGCAACCAACTAGCAACAGGTTTCCGAATGGGACTCCGGATGCGGATTCTTCTTTCCCTATCAAAGAATCACGATCAACCTCGCGCCTGCCGATGTTCGCAAGGAAGGCGCCAGTTTTGATCTGCCAACTGCGCTCGGGATTCTTGGAGCCAATGGAGATCTGGCAGAAGAGAACAACCTAATCCACGTGCTGTGTGCTCGGCTTTGTACAAAAGTGGGATGTGCAGTAAGGCGGCTCTGCCGCATCCGTTGCGGTAAGCCTTTGGCTTACCGATCAACTCTTTCAAGAGAAAGGCTATGCCTGGTCCACGACGGAGAGTGTTTCAGGGCTATAAAATCTCACTCTTCTTAGTAACTTGCTTGCTGCTTAACAGATGAAACTAATTGAAGGCGAAGGACTTACGACTCAAAAGTTACATCTTGTTATCTGGACGTCGAAGAAGGAGCGGTGACGCTCCGGAGCAAAGACAGCGCCAAGTATATTCGAAGGCGGATTAATAGTAAGTTTGACGTCAGCTGTAGGCGTGTAGTAAAGGATGGCAACGTTCAAACCAATCGCTTTAAAACGAAATCGCTCTGCTGCGATAAAAACTTCGCTGCGCTAAAAACTTTGCTGCGCTAAAAACTTCGCGGCGATAAAAACTTTGCTGCGCTAACCCAACCCGAATGCCCTTACATGTCTGCGAACCTGGCGAGTGGTATCTGGTAGTCATATGTAAAGACTGCCGCACCCGCGGCCCGATCCTTCGCGATCTGAGCCATGGACAATCGGAGATCACCGCTGTGTACACCTGGCGTTGCCCAGTCTGTGACCACCTGGACCAATATGACTCATCAGACATAGAACGCTACCAGCACCCTCCCGCAACCCACGCTTCATAAGTCGCAACACTCATCAAACTGCGTTCCATCATTTGAAATTGTTTGGGTCTGTGCTCCGGAGGAGCAGTATGTTTATAGCCACCAAACACAAAAGATTCGTCGCTTCGTCAGGGGCGAGATGTAACTGCTTGCGAGACAAATACATCGCGCTCCGCCGGAGCGCCGCCACTTAGGAGACGCAAGAGCTATAAACATATTGCTCCTCCGGAGCACCGCAGCGTGTTGCTCAGGAGATCGACTTTTTGTGCAAAGCCACCATTTGCAATCACAGCTGCTTATCGCGCGAGGGGGAACAACTTAATGGTCCATTTCACTTTTCCGGCCTGAAGATCTTCACGCAGCGCAAAATCACGTCCACGTCGAACAAGAACGAGTGTCTGTAGGCCGCTGCCGGGTCTCGTGAAGAGGCCGGTTACCCGAGTGCCGTGGATCTCCCCGGGTAATGCGCTCTCACCTTCACGCTTGTCAGTGCTACTTTCACGCTTGTCCGCGCTGAAGACGCGAAGCTCGACGTTGTTCCAGTCCATGTCCTTCGTACTCTGCGCAACTTTGATATGTGGTAAGACCGAATGATTCTTAACCAGCAGCACGACTGGGATCTTCCCCAACGGGATGTCATGCCAGTTTCTGCCCTCATAAACACGCCCGCTTTGATAATCAATCCAGCTACCCGGTGGCAGATAAACTCTGCGCTCGGTGCCACTCGCAAACATTGGCGCTACCAGCAGATCCGATCCGAACATGTACTGATCGTCAATGGTCCATGAACCGGGATCGTTTGGATACTCAAAGAACATTGGGCGCACCATTGGAAAACCACGCGCCGATGAGTCCTTCGCCTGCGCATAGATGTAAGGCATCAACGCATATCGCAAGCCCAGCGCGTTACGGAAATCTTCGATCAAAGCAGCGTCATACTCCCACGGTTCCCTGGGCGGCGCGCCGTGTGCTCGGGTGTGTGACGTCAGCACTCCCCAGGCCAACCAGCGGCGATAGAGATCGCGTGGCGCACGCTGAACAAAACCGCCGACGTCGTGGCTCCAAAAGGTGAAGCCTGATACACCGAAAGAGAGACCGCCGCGCAACTCGGCCGCCATTGCAGAATCGGTGTTCTCTGCATCGCCACCCCAATGCAAAGGGTAACGTTGACTGCCGGCCCAGGCGCTGCGCGCCCAGATCACATCTTCACCAGTGACTTCTTTCGTGACTTCGGCCACTGCCTTGTTGTAACGCAACGGATACAAGTTGTGTTCGTACCAGCCGCTTCGTCCCGAACGGTATTGGCCCGTCAGCGGCGCACCCTCGCCGAAGTCAACTTTGATTGCACCGACACCAAGCTTTAGTAGATCTTTTAGTTTGCCTTGATACCACTTGACCGCTTCAGGATTACTCATGTCGAGCGTCGCGTCCTCGAATGGAAGTTGGCCGCCTTCGTTCCGGACGTGGTACCCGTTCGTTACCATCTCTTTCCACAGATCGTTCTTGCTGGTGAAGTAGGTGTACTGCCATAAGCTGATGCGAAAACCCTCTGTCCTCAAATCGGCGATCATCTTTGCTGGATCGCGGAAACGCGAAGTTGAAAAACGGAAATCACTCCGCCAATCAGTTTCGAACCAGCCGGTATCAAGATGAATCACATCGGTAGGAACCTGATGCTTTCTTAGCTGCTGGGCCACCTGACGCACTTGGTCCTCTGAGTTGTAAGTGATTCGGCTCATCCAGAATCCAAACGACCAAAGCGGCGGGACCGGGCTACGACCGGTTAACGCGGTGTACTCCGAAAGAATCTCCTTCGGCTCCCCAAGAAAAATGAACAGGTCCAGGTTTTCATCTCCCGAATAGATCACGTTATGCGCGTCAAAATATTTGCCAAAGTCGAAGGTCAAGGGCGCGCTGGTGTGCACAAACATCCCATATCCGTTGCTGCTCAAAAAGAAGGGTATAGGCTTGTACATGTATTCGTTCTGCGTCCCCATACCATCGCGCGTGGAGACCAGAACGCGTTGTCCTCGTTTGTTGAATCGAGTAAAGGCTTCTCCACAGCCGAATAACTTCTCATCGTGCTGTAGTTCAAAAGTAGCGGCGATGCGACGGGTCAGATCACTGGCACGACGCACAAATGAGAATGGAATCGGAGTTATGAATGTCGCCGGATCTCCGATGTTTTGTGTGCGCGTGAGCAGGCGTCCCCGCTCATCGTAAATTTCGATATGCCAGGGCTGCTTGACGATCCGCACGCTGCCATGCGCGCCGGTGTAAACGATTTCACGATCGTTCTGTTCAACCCTCCACGAGGCATCCTTCGGCACTGGTCCCGCAAGCATCAGCGACTGACCATCAATCAGCGGAACCGCTCTGGTGGAGAAGCGCAGACGGACCGTGCGTGGACTCACGAAGGTAACAGCAAAAGGTAATGAAGGATCTTGATCGTATTCGGTGCCGGGAAACTCGGTTGTGCGCCCGCGCACGAAACCGAGGTCGATCTTGTTGAACGACAACGTTGTGTTTCGCGCGTAACGATCCCATTGCAAAGTACCCTGGCCAGTTGACGTGTCGAATGAAGTGACGCGACTACCGATGAAGTAGACGTTCTCCAGCTTTTGAAAGTCCTGACCGACGTCGACAGGATCGCCAAGCACCTGCGCGTGCGAAACAGCAGGAAGCAGGAGCAGCATCATCAACGAGAGAATCCGAGTCTCTGGTGGCATGCGCGGCCTCTTTGATGGATCTTCAAGAAAGGAAGGTGGACTCTAGCGCAGGGTTCAAACAAAAGTCCATTTTGAGTTCGATATGGTTCGCGTGTTTCAGGGCCATAAACATCTTGCTCCTTACGGAGCAAAGACATTGTTCGCGTGTTTTTGGGCTATAGACTTTTGAGGCAAAGCCTTAGATATGGAAGAAAAACGACCCAACCTTCGTCTTACTATTTATGAACATCAAGAAGAGTGCACCACTAACTGTTTTTGCGGTAGTCCTTTTCGCCTCTTGTAATACTGGAGAAGGCAAGGTCGGCAATTCGCAACAACCGCTATTTGTGACTCGTCCAGCTGCGCGCATCACACTACCAGCCAAGCCGAGCAATGTAGCACTTGCCGATCTTAATAAGGACGGCCAGCTTGATTTGATCATTACAAGCTCGGAACCACGAGGCGTCACCGTGTTGCCAGGAGAAAAAGCGGATGTACCTTTTCGCGCAGTGACTGCCCGGACCATTGCGTTGCCCGAAATTCCAGGCGAAATGGTTCTCGGCGATGTGAACGGTGACGGCCGTCTGGACCTCGCATTGGATAGCCACAATAGCTACAACGTCACACTATTACTGGGCCAAGCCAACGGTGATTTCGCCCTCGCCCCGAATTCGCCGATTGTGATGAAGAAGGGTCAACACCCACACACTCATGGGCTCGGCTTAGGCGATCTGAACGGCGACGGCAAACTCGATCTTGCGACAGTCAACAACGCAGACAACGATGTGTCTGTTGCCTTCGGAGATGGGCGCGGCGGGTTCACTCTTGCTTCTCGCTCACCCTTTGCGGTTGGTCCCAGCCCCTATCCAATCACCCTTGGAGACGTAAACGGTGACGGCCGTCTCGACATTGTCGCAACTGCCTCTGCCACTGGGCCCAACAGAGCGCAACAGTTGGCATCGAGTCGCGCGTTGACTTTGCTACTGGCGGATGGACAGGGAGGCTTTAGACGAAGTGAGGTTCCCTTGCGCACCGGTCAACCCGGGTTCGCGGCAATAGGTGATCTCAACGGAGATCGCAAACCTGATCTGGTCGCCACTCACCTCGAACAGAGCGCTTTGACCATCTTGCTTGGAGATGGTACTGGGAATTTTCGTGAGGTCGGAGGATCGCCATTCGATTTTGGCCACGCTGTATGGACCATAGTTCTCGCAGACGTGAATCGCGATCGACGCGAGGATGTGATCGCTGCCGCGGGTGACAGTGTTCGCGTCATGCTAGGCGACGGCAGCGGCCGCTTTAGGCCAGCGCCCCACTCACCGTTTGCGACAACCACTGGAACCTGGCGACTAGCCGCTGGTGATATAGACCAGGACGGAAAGACTGATGTCGTCACGAGCAGTATAGAGAGCAATAGTGTGACTGTACTGTTTGGTAGCTAGCCTTTTCATTAACTACTTCGGAGCGCGGGTGTTCTCGCCCGCAACCGGTACGGTATGAGCTACGTAGTTTCTAACGAGACCTTTAAATCGCTCGGTTAGTTTGTGGTGCCGTGCGGGCGAGGACGCCCGCGCTCCGAGGTTGCGACTCAAGAGGACGATCGCAAACCCGAAAAGTGAGAATTGTTAGGTCGGCTTGGCCGCATCCCTTGCGGTAAGCCTCTGGCTTACCGAATGCGAGATTGAAAGATCAGGCTGCGCCTGAATTTCGAACATTGAGGCATAGCCTCGGACAACTTCGGCGCACTGCGGTAAGCCAGAGGCTTACCGCAAGGGATGCGGCAAAGCCGACTTAAAATTTTCGACTTTAGGGCAAAGGCAAGGAAGATTAAGAACGACGGTTCTTGAGGTTGATCTTAAACAGCGCTTCCATCACCGCCGAACGGATTTTGGGTGAGAGTGATGCGCGCATTGCCAAGTGGTAGAAGGCAGTAACGACGTCGGCTTCTTCTCGTAGCGAAAGCAATTTGATTACTGCCAGACGCAATTGAGTGTTCGGATGCTCCTCAATCACACTGATCAGCGATTGAACTTGTCCGGCTTTCGCGAGGAGAAAGAGTCGTGAGAACTCACCGTACACTTCGCGTGGATCCTGCTGACTTGGGTCGTTATTTTGATCTGTAGTCGATCCGGTCTCGGCAAGCGCAAGCCCGATACGTTTCCTTTCTTCCAATGACCCATCACCCAAAGCCCGGTTTAAGAACGAGGCCGCGAGTTCAGGATTAATCTCGTAGAGCGCACGCACCGCTGCGCTGCGAACTGTTGGTGAGCAGTCTGACAAGGCTTTACTAATCCGATCGAAAGATTCATGGCCACCATTGCGAGCAAGTTCCGAAAGTGCCGCTGCTCGTCGATCAGCCTTGCGTTGGGCCAGGTCAACGGCTGCTCGACGCAACACAGCCTCGTCACTCAGAGCAGCTCCGTCACCAGGATTCGTGCTCTGGTTTTTTCGCAGTTGTCGGGATTCCGCCGCCCGGCGAAACACCGCCGCGTCAGTAAGAGCAGGATTTGCCGTCCGATAAGAGACTTCTTGAAGTTGACGGGATTCCGCCGTCCTACGTCTCACAGCTGCATCAGTACGAGGGGCAGGCGAAGATCCTTTTTCAGAATTCGGAGATCGACTACTGGATTCGTGAAGTTGGTGGGACTTGCGTTTGACAATAGTGGAGTTTGAGGAGCGTTCAGACCGACTCGATACCGATCTTTTCTTTTTGGTCGTTGCCAAAGCGATCAACCTACTCCTGGTTAATTGTTTATGGGGACTCCTACTCGGGCTTCACATCAATCGCACTTACAACCGACTCCGAAGGCCCTTCATTACCAACATAAGAATCATCGACATAGGTCTCGCTCAGATCCTGCAGATGGGATTCCTCAGCGGAATAAGTTCCCCAGGCGCCTGCCGCAGCATGTGCCGAAAGAGCCAAAGGCTGCCTTTCTTCAGCTGGTTCGCTATACGAATGGACCACTTCAGGTTCCACCACTCTTGATGCCAACTTAAACTTGGTAAGGATCAAACGACGAGCACTTAAGCCGAGCAGTCCGTCGAGATCACACAATTGTTCGTCGAGTATTCGTGAGAAGACCCGGTGAAAGGCTTGCCGTAACTCTTCAGTCGCGGTAGCTGCGTCGTCAGCAACGATTAATTCAAAATCATGACCCGAGCGATCTCTTTGCCGTGCATGATTGTTCAATAACATCTCTGCATGGCGATGAAATCGTCCCGTAGCAACCACCACCAGGTGTGAAGCCTGCGTGTCGATCTCCAAATCGATGGCCCAACGCGCAAAGGCAGGAGTTAGGTCTCCATCTCGCGCGAGCAGCAGGAAAGATTCACCGCAGATATTTGCCATCATCTGACCATAACCATCACTCTCGGATGGTCCAATCGCGATCTCACTCTCGGGAACTCCCAATTCACGCAAGAGTTGATGCATGCGGCTAATGAGCCATGCACCATCCTCCAACAGCGAGACTGCAAGACGCGTTGGAGCAATCACCTCTTCAACTTTCTCGTCTGCCACGGGCGACCCACACTCGCTACAAGTGGCATCGCTGACGGTTACCACTGCAAGCGCATGTGCATTCGGAAGTCGAAACAGCGCGTGCCCGCTCCGCCGACAGCTGATTTGCACTTCGCGTTCAACCAGCCCCGCATCAGTCAACATTGTGATAGACGATTCGTTAGAGGCAGCAACGTCACCGGCTAGCATTTTGGCTGCGTAACCTTCGGCATGTGCTTCTTTTGCATGTCGCAGAAATACACGCGCGTTTGTATCTTCCAGAATTGCTGCAGCGCGGGCTCGGTCGCTTGTGGATTTTCTGCGCACGCTTCCATACAGCGAATCTGAATTCTGCTTAGTCACAAAAGACTTGAATCCGCTCGGCATGGGGACGGTTTCATGTTGCCATGCGGGTACTTCATTGGGCGCGGCCTGCGCGGCAAGAACCTGCCGGACGTTGGAACAGAAGGAGTCGAGCTTTCTGAACGGCTCGACAGTTCCGCTCTCGTAGACTATGCCTGCGCGTATTTGCGGCGACTGGAGCTCACGAAAGACCAGAAAGAAGACGTGATCTGCGTGAAAGAAAAGATCACCGAGCACGTGGTCTTCGGAATTCGCATCATCGCCCGTGGCTAGTTCAGTCTCCATTTCCAGCACAAGCTCTGATCCGACCAAAGCAGTCTCAAAGCACTTCAGCCTCGCCGAGCGAATCGCGGGAACGATACTCTTCTCTTCCAACGCGGTGAGAAGGTCGACGCGTCTGGCATTACTCAATTGATAACTCAGTGTTTTGGTTTCAATGAATATCATGGATGATTCCACCTTCTGCGCTCATGCTCAGTTGTTATGGTTGATTCACTTTGATTGTAATCACCTGGTGGGCGGCGGCCTTGGCTGAGTATCGCCGCTGTCGTGCGATTCGTAACGCCAAAGCTTCGTAGGCATCCATGCCGGGCTCGGGATTACCGATCGAAGCCTTCGTCACGCGGCCTTCTGCTACCTGAAGTATGACCTTTACTGAATGACCCGCACTGGCCGGTGCTACTTTCGCTTCTTCTCGACTCTCCGAAGGAGCAGCAGGGACGGGCTTAGCATCGACCTTTGCTTCTTGATTAGCTGTTTCAGCATTAGCGGTGGTTTGATTCTCGTTCTGAGAGGTAGCTGCTGATTGCGCTGGTTTCGTTCCCTCGCGATGGCCCCTCGACTCCTTCCGTCGTTCAACCTTCATCGCCGATGCTGTTGCAGCGTACTCACTTGGCTTGTCAATTACGACTGATGTTGGATTCTCCGGCGGCGGCGTTGTGAGGGCGGTCGTGCTTCCGCTCGTTCCAATCAAGGTAGTAAGCGCAACGATCAAGAGACTGCCTACGGTGATTGTGAGAGCAACCAGACCATACCGACTTTGAGCAGGGGCGGGAGCTAAAAGCCTCGGCATTGGCGCTGCTGTCAATTGGTTATTAGCTTCGAGGAGCGGCTCCACAGGCGCGGATGACAGCAGTGGTGGTGCTTCGTAGTTGCTTTCCGGCAGGTGTTCGACTTCCGGCTGGGTCCTTTCGATCTCTATCGCGTTCTCATCCCAGCAACCTAACAACTCGGAGACGGTTCTTTGCAGAGCCGGTTCGATGGACCTTCGAGTTGGTTGAATCAAGGGATTGAAGTTGAACGATGCAGGAGGCTGACCCAGCGCCACGCAGATAGCTTGTAGACCTGCAAAGTTTTCCAACTTCACATCAACGAGTTCTCCATCCTTGAAGAAGAACATCGCGGGACCTTTCGCATATTCGATTAGCAGTCGGCCCGTCTTCTGTTGATGTCTGAGGATCCCAACGAGATCGCTTAACGGATAATCATTCAGATGGCCGGTGAGTACGCAAAAGCGGCTCTGTTGCATGTGTTACTCCTTGATTCTTGTCTGACGTTCGGCAACGTCTCTGACCGGCGGAGACCAAACTCACTTACAGAAGGGAGCTCTGTTGCACGGCAAATTGAACTGCGGAAAAGTGGCCCTTAGCTTTTTGGCCAGATCCGGATCGATCTTTTCCAATATGCGAAACTCTTTCATCAAGCGATCCTGGTCACCCAACTGTTGATAAGCCAGGGCGAGAGCGAAGTGGGCCTTTGCCATGCCCGGTTCGATGGCCACTGCTTTTTTGAATGACTGCGCGGAGTCGGGGTATTGCTTCAGATTGTACTGACTGAGTCCTACGCCATAGTGTGCTTCGGCCGACGCGGGGTTCAGCGCGACTGCCTGCTTAAATGCCTTGCCTGCCTCAGAGATCTTCTTCAATTGGAGGTACGCCGACCCCAAACTGAGATTCACTTCCGCCGAATTCGGATCTAATTCCAGTGACTTTCGGAAAGAATTGACAGCGCCCTTCGAATCGCCTGAATCCAGACTCGCTCGTCCAGCTAGATAAAGTTGATAAGCGGAATTGATATGGCGCATTGAGTTCGCAGGCGCAGTCGTCCCAGGGACCTTTGCTGAATCAGTCGCCGGTGTTGAATTCACATTAGGAGTGAAGGACACAGGCTCCGTGCGAGGTGCCGACTCCGCACTCTCCCTTTTCGCGAAGGGCCCTGACTTTGGCGAACCCTCAACCAAGACGACGGGCGGCTCCGGCGGCTTCTCACTCAGTTCAACTGAACGACGTTCGTTCTCGATGCCTTCGGTAACGATGGCATCAGTGGCATCAGTCACGACGTTGTCTGACGTTGATGCCTTCGCCGGAGGCAACGACGGATTGGTGTGGGTGGTTAGAGAGGGTTGTGACCCGATGGCCGTGGCAACGGCGTCGTCAAAATAGTAAGTCAGGGTACGGTAGGTAACCTCAATCGGTTCGCGCTTTAGCTCTCCTGCTTCAAACACTACCAGACTGGTAGTCATCTTCTTCCAGTTGCCAAACCGGTCGAATTCATACTCGTAAGCCTCGCGGCTGATAATTGAACCGTCGTCAGACCGCAAGGTCATCTCAACGATGTTTCCCTTTGCGTCGTAGCGGTACTCCTCTTTTCCTACCGGAGTGCTCAGTATCGGATAGGAAACGTTTTCCAACCGCTTACCTTTAAGGTCGTAGGTGGTGATCTCCAGAAGCCTCAGCGGTCCTTCCTTCATCTGGCCGGCCTGGACTTCGAGTTTTGCAGACTCAGTCTTCACTCTGCGTACTGAGCCCACAAGTCCATCTTGTTCCTTGCTGCTATCAAGAACTGTTACTGCTGCGGCAGGCTGCCCACTACTAACAATTTGTTGGGCCTGTATGACGAAGGGAGAGATCAAAACAAGACACAGGGAAAGTAACGCGTACTTTCCGCCGGGGGATTTGGGATACATTGGGGCCCCTTTCTATCTAAGTCGAACAAGTACTCACAGACTGCTTCATGAATGGAAAAGGCTGGCCAGCTACACCGGCGAACGTGGTTTTGGTCCTGAACCAACGCACCGCTCGACGGACGGGCGAACTGGCTTCAAGCCCATATCTTGTACAAACTGCCGCGGAGAATACAATAAGTAGGTATAAAATGCTACAAAAACTATTTAGGCGGATTGGCGTTTGGACGGCTTCACTCAAAAAATAGGATTCCGCTGTCGCGGCTTGCCGCTTCCCTTGCGGTAACCCTTTGGCTTACCGGTGACCATCCAATTTTGGAAAGGCTGCGCCTCAGGAAGTTGGTTGAGGCAGAGCCGCCTTCCTGCCACATCGGACTTCTTGTGCAAGACCGTGCAGCCGGTGCAGCGGGGCCTTGCCTCAAAAGTCTGAAAACCGATTCTCATTCACACCGGGCTTTAGCCCGGTGATCAGGAGGACGACGATGGACTAACCGTTTTAACGGTTTCTCGATGCGCTGAAAGCTTTTGGTGGTGAAGAGGTTACGAATTATTAAAAATAGAAACCGTTGAAACGGTTGGTCTCCTCAGTCCCGCACTTAGTCACCGGGCTTAAGCCCGGTGTGAATGAAAACGACTCTTAGGGCAAAGCCGGACTGGAGCTAGAAAAAAGGCGGGTACAGGACTAAGATAAGACGCAAATAAACAGGGTCTCTGCGGTTTCATCTTGCCCATCCTTCAGCCTGTAAACCCTGGGGCTTTTTCAAATGTCCAGACGCCCCGAACTGAATCCCACCCTAGAAATCGGCCACGTCCTTCTCGTCGAGATTGCCGATTACGAGAAGTTGTCTCACGAAGATCTCAAGCAACAAGTTATCAAGCTTCAACGGTCGATTCTGAAAACCTCCGAGGTACAACGCGCTCAGGCAGAAGGTGGGTTGGTCCAACTGCATCTTGCCAGCGGGGTGGCCCTCGTATTTCAGCGTGACCCTTGCTCACCACTAAAGTGCGCCTACGAAATTGCGCTCAATCACAACTCACAAGTTCGTATGGGTATCCATAGTGGTTCAATTTATCGGCACAACGAGAGCCAGAATCTAGCAGGTGAGGGCATTAGTTATGCAGAGGCGGTGATGGACTGTGGTGATGTCGGCCACATTCTGATGTCGAAGACGACGGCCGACGTTCTGCCACGTCTGAGTGAATTGAAGCGCACGCTGCACGAGTTAGGGCGGGCCGAAACCGAGAGCGGCCTTCATCTTCACCTCTACAATTGCTTTACCGATAGCGCCGGCAATCCGGAAGTCCCATCACGAGTCTGTTCGAAACTGCAAGTGCCGAGCTTTGCAAATCACCGTTATCGTCCGCTCGAAAAACTCGGTGAGGGTGGAATGGGCCTGGTTTATCTGGCTGAAGACACGTTGTTGGATCGTCGCGTGGCGCTAAAACTTTTGACTACTCGTCGGGATGACGAGCACTACCGCAGCCGGTTCTTTCACGAAGCGCGCGCAGCATCAAAACTCAATCATCCAAACATCGCGACAATCTATGACTACGGGACCACGGAGGATGAAAAACCATTCATCGTGATGGAGTTGGTCACCGGAAAGACGCTGGACACTTTGCTTGCCGATGGCCCCCTTGCCCCTGAACGTGCAGTCGAAGTTGCTGCCAGTGTTGCCGATGCTCTCTGCGAAGCGCACCAGCATGGTGTTATTCATCGAGACATCAAGCCATCGAATGTGGCCATCAGTGAAAACGGCAAGGTGAAGGTCCTGGATTTTGGTCTTGCCAAACAGATGGCTCTTAGTGAGTCGAGCCAACTTGAAATCGCAAGTAAGCAGACCCTTCCCGGGATGTTCATCGGAACGCCGCTCTACATGTCTCCTGAGCAAGCGAAGGGTGGGGAAGTTGATGCCCGCAGCGATCTCTTTGCAGTGGGCTCTTTGCTTTATGAGTGCCTTACCGGCCGCGCAACGTTCGCTGCCGATGGCGTAATCGAAATCTGCAACCGGGTAATCCACTTTGAGCCGCCACCTCCCTCTGAATTTAATCCTCGGATCTCGACGGAACTCGATCGAATTACTTTGAAGGCACTCGAAAAAGAACCAGCAGCACGTTATCAGTCAGCGGAAGACATGCGTAATGACTTGAGTGAAGCGCTCTCAACAATACGTGCGGGCGAGGGGGCGAGGACCAGGCTGCTTCCAGTCAAATCTAACCCGGCCTGGCAGCGGATTAAGCAAATCATCGCGCGTCCGACAGCGGCTCTGGTGCTTGCGCTTGTTGTCATCGGACTTTCTGCGTGGGCCACATCGCGTTATTGGTGGCCGCGCTCTTCACCGGTACCGAGTCCGGCAGCACAAAACTACTACGAACGGGGCCTGCAAAGCCTGCGCGATGGCTCTTATCTGCAAGCCAGCAAAATGCTGGAGGAAGCTGTCAAGGACGACAAGACGTTTGTGTTGGCCCATGCACGGTTAGCAGAAGCATATATGGAGCTGGACATAACGGATCGCGCACGCCAGGAGATGTTAAGCGCAGAAGAAGGACGCGACGGTTTGGACGACGTGGACCAGCTGCGCCTAACGGCAATTAAAGCCACCGTGCAACGTGACTTTCCGAAAGCAGTTGCAGCTTATCTCTCGCTGCAACAACAGAGTGCAGATCAAACCGGTATACATGTCGATTTGGGACGCGCCTACGAACGTAATTATGAGTTTGAGAAAGCGCTTGCTAGTTACGAGCGGGCCACGCAGGTCAATTCGAAAGACGCTGCGGCATTCGTACATCTCGGCCGGCTTTACGGACGCAAGCGCGAGCCTGAAAAAGCGTTGGCAGCATTTGCAACAGCCGAGTCGCTCTATAACATCACCAGCAATTCGGAAGGCAAAACAGAGGTGCTTTATGAGCGTGGCTACTTCTACAACCGAGTAAGCAATTACAAAGAAGCGCGTCCTACTCTTGAGTTAGCGCTCGCGACGGCCAAAGAAAGCGGATATCAAAAAGTCCGTATCATGTTGGAGCAGAGTCTCACCGCATGCTTCCAGGCGGAGCTCGACCAGTCAATGCGCACTGCTTCTCAGGCTGTTGAATTGGCGAGGGCCAACGACTTTGATGTGCTCACGGCCCAAGCACTGATTGCTCTCGGGCGGGCTTGTTACTGTGCGGGACGTAACGATGAAGCAAAGCAGAAGTTTGAGGAAGGATTAACGCTGGCACAACGACACGAAGCTCCGGCGACGGAGGCAAAAGCAAGACTCTCACTAGGCAGTCTTTACATTGCGCAAGGTAAGGCGGACGAAGCGCTGCAAAACGTTGAGGCCGCTTTGGCGCTGTTTGAAAAGCTGGCCGGTAATTCGGAAGCGGAGATGAGTGCGCAGGCGGTGATTGGCAGGGCGTCAACTCAGAAAGGGAATTACCAGATGGCAGCTGATGCGTTCTCAGATCTGCTAAAGCGAGCGGAGCCGCTTGGAGATGTCGATCAAACGGCAATGGCCCACGAAGGTTTGGGAAGTGTAATGATTTTGCGGCAGCGGTATCCGGAAGCGCTGGCCCACTTTCAGGCAAGTCTTTCAGCTAATGAATCAAGAGAGAATCAGCTAGGCATCGGGTTCTCGCTTGCTAACTGCGGCAGTGCACTTTGGCGGTTGGGGAGATACGAAGAAGCTAACAGAATGTTTGACAGCGCGGCGACCATCGCCAGGAGATCGAAAGAGGAATACCAGAACATGTTGCTGGCGATTCAGTTGAACCGGATGGAAGCTCTGCTTAGTCAGCGTCAGTATGCTGCGGTGTTGACCACTGCGGCTGAAGTGATAGCTCGAACCGATAAGCAAATGATGGAACCAGTGATCAGGGCTAAGAACGCATCGGCCGTGGCAAAGCTCGCTGCGGGACGACATGCTGAGGCGAGAAAGCTTGCGGAAGAGGCGGTTACCCAGGCTATTGACTTAGGAGATCCGGCGCTGCTATACAGTGCGCGCTTAACCCTCGCCGATGTGCTTTTGCAAACCAACGACGGAACCAGGGCACTCGAACTAGCATTTACAGACCTTGAGCATCTCGTTCAGAACGCGCAGTTAGACTCCCTTTGGCGCGTCTACGTTATCGCCGCCCGAGCTAAGCAACAGTTGAACGATGTAGCAGGTGCTCGCGAATATGCTTCCAAAGCCCGCGAAGTTTTAGTTCGCCAGGAAAGAGCATGGGGCGCGAATGATTTTCAGCAGTACCTCAAGAGGCCCGATGTGAGCTCGCTCTTGCTATCTCTACAAACACTACCAGCCTAATCGGTCCTTACGGTTCTCAAAACCACTCCCTCCCTGAAAGGAGCCGATCAAGATGTCCAGAAACCAAAAGATCGCGATAACTGTGATCGTTGTCGCCGGCTTGATAATTGCCGGAATAATTGTCGTTGGTGTGGTTGACTATGGTTGCTGTGGTACGCCGATCATTATCAAAGGCCGCGGTGGGCCGGGTGACAACGCTGAGATTCAGTTGCCGACTAGCGTTACATCGCCTGCTGCTGGAAGCGTCCGGGTGGATGGTGGATTTGATCTGGTCAAAGTGAGTTCACAAGAAGGCTGCATGATCTACGACTGCACAAGTATTCTCTGTTTTGCCAATGAGATCCTCGTGAATACTTCTCTGGAGAAAACGGTTGAAGTTCGAGATACCGCAGGTTCAGAGACTCAAATAAACTTCGAGAAAGATCATTTCAACCCATATGATCCGGCCACTGGGAAATTTGTCGGGAAGGATGACTTGGCGTTCACCAGCCTGGAATTCTCCACAGCCCTGTATTCCGCTTCTCCGAAATGCAGCGATGCCACTGGTAAGGCCGAGTGCAAGGACAAATGGACAAACGTCACAGACCTGAGAGTTTGGATTAACCAACCCGGTTTGACCTGCCCGTGAGTATGAAAAGGGCCTTGCCTCAAAAGTCTGAAAACCGACTCTCATTCACACCGGGCTTTAGCCCGGTGATCAGGAGGGGCGACGATGGACTAACCGTTTTAACGGTTTCTCGATGCGCTTAAAGCTTTGAGTGGTGAAGAGGTTACGAATTATTGAAAATAGAAACCGTTGAAACGGTTGGTCTCCTCAGTCCCGCCCTTAGTCACCGGGCTGAACCCCGGTGTGAATGAAAACGACTTTTGGGGCAAAGCCGATGAAGAGCTGAAACAGCAGTCTAACAATCCCCCCGACGACAAATCTGCAACCAAAATGTTGAAGCCCGGATGCGCTCTCCCCTTCGCATCCGGGCCCCATACATGGTCACTCATTTTCATGAGCAACCGAGCTTTAAGTTTTCTTACCGCCGGTAGTACCTACGCCCATCCTTGTTACGAAGCTTGTAGGTGTAAAGTGCCGCGCCACCACCACCGGCTATTGCACCAATGATTGCGCCCTTCTTCCCACCAATCAGACCGCCGAGTACTGCGCCACCAACTGCGCCCCCCGCAGTGGTGATCTTGTCGCGATGTTTGTCCCAAATCGAACGGTCGCGATCGTAACGGTAATCCTGGTCGCGATAGACGCGGTTCGTGTCGTATCGCTGGCTGTAACGTTGTTGAGTTCGACGATTGCGCGTTTGTGCGTCAACTGGTATTGCCGCTGTAGCCAACGCAACCAAACAAATCACTGTTGCTATTAATTTTTTCATCTTCTTAGCGCCCTCCGCGCATGGTATTGGCAACGTCCATGCCATCAGGTAGCTGAAACCCTATTTATTGCTTTCCTTAGGAAATACAGGAGAGAAGTAAGATCGACGCGGATACCCTAAGACTTTCGTCGACGATTAGGTGCGCTGTAGATTCGCAATCTTACCTTTTGGGATAGTTAA
>DATBMP010000417.1:0-4501 GCA_036554845.1 Pyrinomonadaceae bacterium | reverse complement strand
GTGGAAATCTTAAGTAGACCGATCAGTTGCAGGCCAAAAGCGATAATGATCACCCCGCCAATAATTCGCACCCAGGGGTTGCTGAGTATCGACGATCCAATCAGACCTGCGGTGGCGCCGAGTGCCACAAAGATCAGCGACAGTCCGGCGTTGAAAGCGAGTGAGTTAAGTATCACAGCGCCGCGCGTGCTGGCACCGGTTCCTCCCTCCTTGAGCCGGTCAATGCTGACCCCTGACATCAGCGAGACGTAACCGGGTACGAGTGGCAACACACATGGCGAAAGAAACGAAAGAATGCCTGCCACGAAAGCAATCCCGATTGTTATGTTTGAACCTTCCATCAATATTTCACCTAAACCGTCATCACCTTTATTTTGGATCGGCGACTTCGGTTTTCTCCGGCGCCGGCTCATCTATGAGTCTCTTCACCATCTTTGCAAGCGCAGACAACTCCGGTTCACTGGCACCAACGCTGATGAAACGGAGATTGCCAGCTCGATCGATCAAAAACGACATGGGGATCGACGACACTCCATAATTGTTGGCATTCTCATCCGAGTCAGTTACTAAGACTGGATACGTCAAACGCGTTCTCGTCTTGAACCTTTTCAAGTACTCCAGTTCTTGCGGCGGAGTAAGGTCCTTTCCTTCCGCATGACCCGAGTAGCTTGTCAGGCCCAGAATCACCAACCCGCTGTCCCTGTACTTGTCATGCCACTCTTGCAGTTTAGGTAGTGTGAAGCGACATGGACCACACCATGGCGCCCAGAAATCGAGCAACACAACCTGACCGCGCAGTTCTTCAAGTTTGATCGGCTTCTGATCGATCCACTCATCAACAACTATCGGCGGCGCGACGGCTTTGGTTCCGGGGTCGGTTTCCAGCGGGTTCGAGGTTTGCGGATCAATCATCGCCAATCGGATCTTGGTCATCTTGTAGAGATTTCCCGAAGGAAGAACGATCGACTTCTTTCGCAGATCCTGGATCAATGCGATCGCTTCCTGCTTCCGATTGAGTCTTATCTTTGCTTCAGACAGAAACGACGCGGCTTTGAAAAGCATCTCGTCGCGTTTAAATCCCTTTGCAACCTTCGTCTCGACGGCGCGCTCAGCTACCGTCATCATCCGCGCTGCATGAACAGCCATCCGTTCGTAGTCTCTTGCTCGGTAAAACTGATCTGTAATCAGTGTCTCCATTCCGTAAAGCTCATTAAGATTCAGCGGTTCGTTCTTTGAATAACTCTCGATGGCCGCTTCGACTTCCGCTAGCCGATTACCCTTTAGACCATGAACGGTTACTACGGCGCGTGCCTGCTGTGCTTTGTCACCCGAAGCGCCGTTACTCAAAAACTGCTGCATAGTCGTGAAGGCTTTATCTGCATTTCCAGCAATGTGATAAAGCATTCCGAGGTAGTACCAATCATCTCCACTCAACGAGCCACGGGTCTCGAGGACCAACGCGTTCTTAGCCGCAAGGTCCCGCTGTTCCTGTCTGGTCTTGCCTTCAAGCTTCGGATCAAAGGGCAGGTTGGCTTTATTAAACTCCTGATACCTGCGGTGCAGATAACTATCTGCCTCTTCAAAACAGGTCCGCGCGACCGGCTGCCGAGACTTCGCAGTTGCAACATCCTTGTTGGCAACAGACTGCGCAACAACAGGCAATGTGCCGGCTACTAAAACGGCGAGAACAAGAGAAATCCTGAGTGGCTTATAGTTCATCGAGCTTCTTTCGCGCCCACAGAACGGAATCGATTGGGAGAAAATGGTTCGAGCAACGGCTGGTTCGTCCTCTTTATGATGGCTTCTGCCCGGAGATCTCCGGTAATCGGCGTTAACAAGATGCCATTGCGATAATGGCCGGTTGCATAAAAGAGTCCCTCAATTTCAGCATAAGGCCCGAGTACAGGCAAATTGTCGGGCGCTCGGGGACGCAAACCAGCCCAACTGTCTACTAAAGGAAGTCCCGCCACGTCCGGCGAGATGTCCATCGCATCAGAAAGAATGCTATGGATTCCCGCAGCGGTGACTCTTTTATCGAACCCGGCATGTTCCGAAGTTGAGCCGGCGAGTAGTCGGCCATCAACTCGTGGAACGATGTAACCCCGCGGGCTATAAATCACATGTCGCGCCAACCTCGGGCTAGATTCAAGACAGACCATCTGTCCGCGCACGGGCTGGATGCCGATCTGAGGAAGTCTTTTGTCCGATGAAACAACTGCCGAACTCCATGCACCCGCGGCAACCACAACGTTACGGGTACTGATGAAGCCTTGCGAAGTCTCGAGTCCAGCAACGACCTCATTGTTAATCCGAACCGTCGAGACAGTGACTCCGGTAAGTAACGAGACTCCGAGTTGTTTCGCCGATTCGCTTAGTGCGCCAACTAGTCGTCGATTCTCTACCTGAACGTCCAGCGGAAAACGAAGCGCGGAGACTACGTCTTCAGAAATGCACGGTTCAATGTGACGTGCGTCATCGGCGCTCAATCGCTCTACTCTAAGACCTGCGCTACTTTGCCACTCGAAACGTTTCGCGATCTCTTCTTCATCAGCTTCAGTGAGCGCGAGATAGAGTGTTCCGGTAGTATCGAACTCGATATCGATTCCGGTCTCGGCTTCCAACTGTTCTGCAAACGAGGGATAGAGATCGCGACTTTGGCAGGCGAGTCGAAAGAAATCATCTGCCTGGTCGGCTTCCGCTTGTGGGGCTAGCATTCCGGCAGCGGCTGATGAAGCTTCACTTCCTGGTCCAGTACGCTCAAGAACAACAACACCTCGCACACCACGCAGCGCCAGCGCGCGAGCAACAGCAAGTCCGATGACTCCGCCGCCAATGATGGCTACATCTGTTGTCTGTGCATTTCCCGGCTGGATACTTCGCAAGAGGACTTCTTTGGAGAGTTCGTTGATAGGACTTGGTCTTTGGACTTTGGTCTTTGGTGAGGGAACTAGGTATCCTTTGTTGTTCAAACAATATCAATCACGGACCAAGACCAAAAACCAAAGACCAAAAGCCAAAACCAAACATGAAACATACTATCACACTGATTCCAGGCGACGGCATCGGCCCTGAAGTGGCCTCAAGCGTGGTACGAATCGTCGAAGCCTCAGGCGTAGACATTCAATGGGAAACATATTTTGCCGGTGCACAGGCATTGGAAAAATACGGGACCACGCTGCCTCAGGAACTGCTCGATTCAATCAAACGAAACCGCGTCGCATTGAAAGGACCAATCACGACTCCTGTTGGCAAAGGCTTTACTTCCGTCAACGTTGGTCTACGCAAAGCACTGGATCTATATGCGAATCTTCGCCCCGTGCGCGCGCTGCCCAACGTGCCCTGTCGATATCCCGAACTTGATCTGGTAATCGTCCGAGAGAACACTGAAAGTCTTTACTCTGGAATCGAACACATCGTGGTGCCGGGAGTGGTTGAGAGTTTGAAGATCATCACCGAGAAAGCTTCGACACGCATCGCCCGTTTTGCATTTGAGTATGCTCGCACTGAGAAACGTCGGAAGGTTACGGCAGCTCACAAGGCCAACATCATGAAACTTTCTGATGGCCTATTCCTCGATTGCTTTCGGAACGTTGCGAAAGATTATCCAGAGATCGAGGCCGAAGAGAAGATCGTAGACAACGCGTGTATGCAGTTGGTGATGAACCCACAGCAGTTCGACATCATGGTGCTCGAGAATCTCTACGGAGATATCGTTTCTGATTTGTGCGCGGGATTGGTCGGTGGGTTGGGTCTGGTTCCGGGAGCAAATATCGGCGAACAAGGAGCGGTGTTTGAAGCAGTGCATGGCTCGGCGCCGGACATTGCCGGCCAAGGCATCGCAAATCCGACGGCGTTGTTGCAATCGGCCATCCTGATGCTGCGACACCTCAACGAGCGCGAAGCGGCGGACAAGGTCGAAAAGGCGATGCTTGCAGTTTTCGCAGAAGGAAACGTTCGGACCAGAGATCTTGGTGGCACTGCGAAAACGGCAGAATTCGCAGAAGCGATTATTGCCAAGATGGGTTAGTGGTGTCAGAGGTCGGAGGTCGCAAGTTACGTTTCGCGGCGGCTTTGCCGCATCCCTTGCGGTAAGGCTTTGCCTTACCGTCGAGCTGTTGAATTTTTGTGGCTACGCTTAACTAACAATTGACAACCAACAATTGACTTCGGCAGCGGGCGGGCGGGGACGCCCGCGCTCCTTTCTGACCCTGATCTCCGACCTACCTGACAACCCCCGCATTATCCAACGCTGTATAAGTCTCAGGCGCTAACAATCCCAACCACGGATCAGAATTCGGCGTCAAAAACAATTCAGCATAAACCTTCTCATTCAAGCTATCTACAGTCTCGCGTCCCCGTTTTGCCGCCAGCCATCCATGCAACTTCGTGTGCAACAGGTATTCGTTGCGAACCGTATCCAGTGCGATCGTTGAGTGAAGTTTATCGATCATGCTGCGAAACTTAACTTCTCCGCTCTTGTCGTTTCCAAACAGCCGTTCAG
>DATBMP010000409.1:0-8069 GCA_036554845.1 Pyrinomonadaceae bacterium | reverse complement strand
CAAAAAGCGGAACATTTTGAAGAAATCCTTGAGCTACCGAAAGCAAAATAATAGTATCCCGAGGCTTTCATTGTCTCGGTCTCGCACACGCAGGAAAACGTGAGTCAAAAAGATTCCTCTTCAATTCAGACCGAGAACCTCAGCCAAACCCCGAACGATCCCGTCACTAATCGCGTTTCGACACAGCTAGTCAAGTGGGCTGTCGTTATTGGCGCCGGGTTGACTGTTGTACTCGCTCCGCGTCCCGAAGGAATCACTTCAGAATCATGGCGCTTGCTCGCGATCTTCTGCGCGACGATCGTGGGTTCCATTATTCGTCCCGTTCCCGGCGGAGCCATGGTCCTGCTGGGGGTTTCCGCCGTCGCGATTACTGGCGCTTTGCCAATAAGAGACGCATTGGCGGGTTATGCAGACCCGATAGTCTGGTTAGTGCTGGCCGCGTTCTTTATTTCATTGGCGATGATAAAAACGGGACTGGGTCGTCGGATTGCCTATCACTTCATTCGTGTAATCGGCAAGAGATCGCTAGGCCTTGGCTACGCGCTCATTTCAACCGACTTTTTGTTGGCCAGTATCATTCCATCCACAGGCGCCCGGTCAGGAGGCGTTGTATATCCCATCGCGAAGAGTCTTTGCGAAGCGTATGAATCACGACCGGGACCGTCAGCCAGCCGTTTGGGTTCCTTTCTCATGCCGTTGCTTTACCAGTCCGACGTGATCATCTGCGCCACATTTCTTACGGGTCAGGCCTCGAACGTTTTGATTGCACGATTCGCCCAGCAGACCTCCGGAATCCAACTCACTTACAGCAACTGGCTGTTGGCCTCGATTATCCCGGCATTGATCTCCCTGATTGTGGTTCCGAATCTTCTCTATCGCGTGTCGCCTCCCGAGATTAAGCGGACGCCTGAGGCTGCTGAGCTCGCCCGTGAGGAACTCAGCGCAATGGGTGCACTCAGCAGACACGAGAAGATTCTGCTCTCAGTTTTTGTAGTTGTTGGTGCGTTATGGATTGTTCGAGGATTGGCGGGCTTCATTCCTACTCTTTCACCGATGTTGACTTCAAGAATCATCACGGCGCTGAACTACATCGGTCAATTGGACTACTCGATCCCACCGTTACTGGGAGTTTGCGCTCTTTTGGTTACGGGAGTGTTGGAGTGGTCCGATCTTCTCGGCGAGCGAAATGCGTGGGATGTGTTTATCTGGTACGGCGGGTTGGTTAGGATGGCCGAAGCACTCGGTCAAACTGGCATCACGAAAAAATTTGCGGACTCTGTTGCTGGTTTTACTGTTGGTTGGTCCTGGGCAGCCGCGTTCATTGTTCTGCTCTTGATCTACTTCTATGCGCACTACGCATTTGCAAGCATCACCGCGCACGTGACTGCGATGTACATTCCATTTCTGGTCGTGATACTGGCGGGCGGTGCGCCAACATACCTGGCTGTACTTGGTCTCGCTTATCTCTCGAATCTTAGTGCGAGTCTGACGCACTATGGCACAACTCCCGCTCCAATCTATTTTGGCGCGGGCTATGTGTCACAACGTACTTGGTGGAAACTTGGATTGATCTCATCACTGGTCACCATTCCGATCTGGCTGATCTTCGGTTCACTGTGGTGGAAGATTTTGCGCCTCTGGTGAAGAACTTGAATGAAGACCGAAGCCGAGCCCAGGGGAAACCAATCTGTTTTGTTGAGTCAAAAAGATGGCAGGTTACTCGAACACACCACTGATCAAAAAACTCGGAATCAAGGAAGGGTTTCGCTGTGCGTTAATAAATTCACCAAAAGACTTTCAAAAGAATGAACTTTGTGAGTTGCCTGCCAAGGTAATAATCGCAGATCGCGCTGCAACAGATCTCGATTTCATTCTCTTCTTCACACGCTCAGCATCTGTGTTATCGGAACAGATCACGATCCTTGCAAGCAAGTTGAAGTCGAATGGAATGTTGTGGGTTTCATGGCCCAAGAAAAGTTCTGGTGTTCAGACAGATCTTTCATTTGATCAGGTTCAGCGTTTAGGTCTCGATGCTGGATTAGTTGATGTGAAGATCTGTGCTGTGAATGATATTTGGTCAGGTCTGAAATTTGTCTATCGAGTTAAGGATCGCCCGCGGCGGTAATTAGTTTTTGTGTGACCCGCGACTAAAAACTTTTCCACAGATTTCTGTGGAAAACGATGTGGAAATTGTGCTGGTCGCTGTTGCAAACTTGTTACAAATTAACACTTACGGCGATTTGCACAACCGAGCGGCGCGTCCGCAATTGCTTAAGTTTCAACTGGTTGATTGACTTCACGAGATCAATACATCCGCCTGCGCGAAGATGCATTTCAAACACAACTTCTCTTCCTATCGCCCGCATGCGAAATCGAAATCTACTAATTGTGGGACCACTCATTCAGCATCGCACTTGTAGCGCGAAACAGACGGCGAACAGTTTGTCGAAGCGAGAGTGACTCTGTTTTTTCCGAAAGAATTTTGAGTTGAGTTTGATGATGATCGCGCTCTTCTGAGAGGTTGATCGTTCATGATAGCGTTGAGGTGCGATCGCGTATCTGCACGCAGAAGATGAGTTTAAGTTTCAAAAAATCAGATCGCGAATGATGATTAGTTGCGATGAAATTTAGGTGCATGATGGACCATGCAACTTGCGAAATAGTTGTTGCAAAAAATTTTCGGATAACTATAATGCGAACCCCTCGCTGGAAGCGATTGGTTGCCCGGATAGTCAACAATAAAGTCGACAACTTGAATTGAAAAAAGTTGCAGTAGGTTTTTGCTCTTATAAATTTCTCGCATGGCCCCGGCCCCCGTAAACCTGCTGATGCAAGCATGACGTTCAGGTTCTTCAGTTGACACTTAGCCGCTAGCTGCCCTGGCAATTGTTAGGCGATTTTCCGAGTTTGCGGTCCTTCGCCAGTTAATCACTTCAACGCATCGTGAGTGGGAGATGGGATCCAGTTTTGGATTCACGGGCGGAAGTGTTTCTCTTTCAGCGAGCACTCCAAAAACAACAACTAAATAGATGGAGAGCGCTGATGACGCAAGCGTGTGTTGAGATTCCTGATTTCAAAGTATGCCCGATCTGTACTCAAACCCTGGCCATTGCCGAATTTGGTCTTTGCCGTGCGCGCAAAGATGGTCGCAACCTCTACTGCAAGACGTGTATCCGCAAGAAGGTCACTGAAAGTCGCCGCGCCTTGAAAGAATATAAGACGGCGCGAAAGAAATATGTCGATGATGCTGTGATGGAGACCGGCGAGTTTGCATCCAGCGATCCGAATTATTCACCTTTGTCGTCGAGTGGTGGTTCGTATGGCAGGTTAGCCAGTCGACTGACTCCCGTCGAACGCGTTAAAGAAGCAATTAGAAAAGGTGCGCGAACTCAGAAAGACATTGCTCACGAAACGAAGTTAGGCAAGGACGAGATTGGTGATGCATTGGCCAACCTGCTCCTTTGGACTGGAGAAGTCAGGACGGAAGTCATTCAAAACACTCGAATGTATTTCCTGAACGAGTGTGAAGTTGTTTCGTCCTCAGATGCGGGCCCATCGCTTCCTTCGCGCAAGCGCGATGTCCCAAGTTCGTTTAGTGCACTGCAGGGCCTCATGCCAGGTCGGAACCCCGAAGGACAACCCGAGAAGATTGGCGGTTGGGTGGCAGCTTAACCGTCGCTAATCGCGAGGTGCTACGAGGCGAAAGCTTCCAGCACCTCGTTCGCGTGCTCTTCTGGTTTTACCTTATTGAAGATTTTCTTGATCTTGCCTCGCTCATCGATGAGAAAAGTTGTTCGCAATACTCCCATGTAAGTTCGTCCCATGAACTTCTTTTCTCCCCAAACGCCATAAGCCTCGGCTATAGATCGGTCGGTATCAGCAAGCAGGGTAAAGGGAAGGTCATACTTTGCGGCGAATTTCTTGTGGGAAGTCTCACTGTCTGGCGATACACCTAACACTCTTATTCCGCGTTTCTTGAATTTGGAAAAGGCATCACGAAAGGAGCATGCCTCCTTCGTACAGCCGGGAGTATCATCTTTGGGGTAGAAGTAAAGAACGACTTTCTCACCTTTAAGATCCTTCAGCCGTACAGTATTGCCTTCCGCGTCCGTGGTAGCGAATTTAGGGGCCACACTTCCTTCTTTCAGCATCGTTGTTCTCCCAGTTACGCAAGTATTGAGGTCGGCCATTCTAAGATCGAGGTTGCGTTCAAACAAGAAGGGAGCAAAAGGGATTGATGAAAAAGAGATCGAGTTCCAAACACTGGATGGTCAAACAGGAACCGGAAACTTACTCGTGGGACGATTTCGTTAATGATGGTAGAACCGATTGGACCGGTGTTAGAAACTATCAGGCGCGCAACAACCTTCGCGAAATGAAGAGTGGCGATGCCGTTCTCTTCTATCATTCAGGAAAAGACAAAGCGGTTGTCGGACTGGCAGAAGTTGTAAACGCCGCCTATCCCGATCCTACAGCGGACGATCCGCAGTGGGTTGCCGTCGATCTCAAACCTGTAAAGCCTCTGAAGGCTCCCGTGCCACTTGCTGCAATCCGTTATGACAAACGGCTCAGTGGACTGCCACTTATCAGGCAATCACAGCTTTCCGTTATGCCTTTAACAAAAGACGAGTTTGACGCAATCATCGGCATGGGAAACGGCAAGACTCGAAGAAAGTGAGGTTCAAATATGTTCAAGCAACTCGATTACACGATGGTGATCGTGTCGGATATGAAAAGGGCAGTGGAGTTTTATCGTGACAAGCTTGGCATTCCGCTCAAGTTTGAGACGCCAGAGTGGACTGAATTTCAAACCGGCGCCACGACGCTCGCACTTCACGGTGGTGGTGTAGTCAAAGAAGGAGCCGGCGACCAATCGAAGTATGCGGGCACTTGCTCGATTGGCTTTAACACAGATGATCTCGATAAGACCTATGCTGACCTACAGGCACGAGGCGTGAGATTCGTAATGCCGCCTACGCAGAGAGAAGGGGAAGGCATTCGCCTGGCAGTGGCCATTGACCCTGATGGACTTCCAGTTTCGTTTGCACAGGTCCTCGCCAACACTGCTTCACACTAGTTAAAAAGGGTTCCGGCGCTACCACCCGTGGCGGGCTGGGTGGTTACCGAACTGGCGAGCTCCGGGTATTTGTTGAGCAGCGGAGCGGGAGCCGGAACCCGTCGTTCTTCGATCGTCGACTTCAGCTCAAGCGCATTTACTACTGCCTGACCACGAAAATGATTGTTTGTGATCACGTAGGTTTCGTGTGTCTTCTTTGCTACCTCTTTGATCCTATCAATCCAGGGATCCAATTCCTCAAGCGAATATAGGTAGTTGTATCGATCGTCGCGCGGTGCCTTCTCACGAAACCAGTCTTTGTAATTGCGCCCATGTAAACGGATGTAACCGACAGAGGAAGTCGACACCGCACCGGGCTTGATTGATTTCTTGAACAGCGGTTGGTCGATGTTGCATAACCCAACACCGGCTTCCTCCAGTGTTTCCAGAACCGCCGGCGTGTTCCACGAAACGTGACGAACTTCCAAAACCAGCGGATACTCGCGAAACTTCTTGATCAGGTTGAACAGATAAAGGCGATCGTCGTCAGTATTCTTGAAAGACCATGGAAACTGAAGCAGGAGAGCTCCAAGCTTTCCTGCGGACCACATGGGTTCCACTCCCTCCAGAAACTCCTTTTCGTCCTGTGCGGTTGCTTTTCCACGTTGATGCGTAAAGACGCGATGCAACTTTGCTGTGAAAGTGAAGTTTGGATTACTACGCACGCGCTTGACCCAGGATTTCGCACTTGTGGCTGCTGGAGGTCGATAAAAAGTGCTGTTGATCTCGATGGTGTCAAAGAATGTGGCGAGATATTCAAGTGGGTCAAATTTCGTCCCGGGTTTTTCGGGATAGACGATCCCTTCCCAGTCTTTGTATGACCAGCCTGCGGGTCCGATGCGGATCTTGTTACTCATATCCGGAACAATTTGCCGCGGATAACGCGGATCAGCATTTTTTGTTTCAGAGGTGGGCGGAACCACTACCGGATCATTCTCTGAAACCAACCATCACAACGGTTAAGAATTTCTGATCCGCGTAGTCCGCGCTTTTCCGCGGCTAAAAACCTCCCACCGCTGAAATGCGAACCTCAACCTTTCAATGGTATAACTTTCAAACCTAAGTTCCTGAATCAAATACGACGAAAGGAGTAAACGAGATGCGTCTGACAGAGATGGTTTCATGTTCCGGTTGAGCGGCAAAGCTTAACCCGAGCTTACTCGCTCAGGTTCTGAGTGGGCTTCCTAAACAACATCACGACAAAAATTTGATTGTCGGCTTTGATACAGCCGACGACGCGGCCGTATACCGCTTACGCGACGACCTGGCCATCGTGCAAACGGTCGATTTTTTTACTCCGATTGTCGATGACCCGTACGACTACGGTCGAATTGCGGCACTGAATTCTATCAACGACGTCTGGGCCATGGCCGGGACCCCATTAACTGCCCTTGCGATCACCTGTTTTCCTAAAAAGGGAGTCGACCCGCAAATCCTGGGCGAGATAATGCGTGGCGGCCTGGAAACTCTGAACAAGTACGGGGTTACACTAATTGGCGGACACAGCGTTGATAATCAGCAAATCATGTTTGGCTATTCAGTCACGGGCGTGATTGATCCTGAGAAGATTGCAGCGAACTCAGGTGCCCGACCGGGTGACGTGCTCATTTTGACTAAACCGATCGGGACGGGGGTCATCTCAACTGGAATAAAGTTCGGGAAAACGAGTGCCGAAATTGCCGCTGCTTCCCTTGAGACGATGTTGACGCCGGGTAAATTTGCGGCAGAAGCAATGCGGGAGTTTGAAGTGAAGGGCGCGACCGATGTCACGGGGTTTGCACTCTTGGGTCATGCATGGGAAATGGCCTGCGCCAGCAAAGTCACGGTGGAGATCGAATCTCGTGCGGTTCCTTTAATCGAAGGAGCGGCTCAATTGGCTTCAGAAGGGCTGTTGACCAGCGGCGATAAGTCCAATCGCGAATATGTCGGCAATGACGTCGAAGTTAGTTCAAAGGTTACCAAGGAGATAGAACACTTGTTGTTTGATCCGCAAACCGCAGGCGGTATGTTGATAGCGGTTGCGCAGCCGCGTTTAGAAAAGCTAATTGAAAGTTTGCGTGTGCATTATCCAGAAGCTGCCGTGATAGGAAGAGTGATAGAACCTGCTGACACCGCGGTGCGGGTTGTATAAAACGGTCGGGAGCGGCTTTGCACAAGAGTCGGCATATAGTTGGCTCTGCCTATCCTTGCGGTAAGCCCTCGTGTCGCCCTGCTGCCGCGCTTCAAAGGTTCAAAAGGGGAGTATGAAAATGGTTTCGTCTAGCAAGCATTTTGAAAAAGCCTCGCCGAAGTTGAGCGATTTGTACCAGAACGTCCGGGCCCAGACGATGGCGATCGTTGCTCCTCTCGAAACCGAAGATTATGTAGTGCAGACCGCGGAATTCATGAGTCCTCCACGCTGGCATATCGGCCACACCTCATGGTTCTTCGAAACACTGCTACAAGCCTACAAACCCGGCTACAAAGTCTATTCAGACAAGTATCTCTTCTATTTCAACTCCTACTACGAGGGACTCGGCGCGCGCATCGAACGCCCGAAACGCGGTACTCGGTCACGCCCGACAGTTCGCGAGACGGTTGCCTATCGTGAAACCATCGATGAAGAGATGTTGGGCTTCTTGGAATCTGTGTCTGAGCATCCGGAAGGCGATCGCATCAACTCGCTGGTCCGACTCGGCCTGGAACATGAGATGCAGCATCAGGAGTTGCTCGTCTACGACATTAAGCACCTGTTATGTGATCAATTTGATGCGCCGATCCAGAAGGTCCCAGCGAGTCGAGGGCTTGTGGAGGGCATGGCAGAGATCGGTGGTGGACTGTTTTGGCTCGGTCACAATTCAAAGCGAGATGGAGGTTTCGCATTCGATAATGAGAAGCCGGCTCATCAGGTCTATCTGCAAGACTTCGCAATCGACAGAGCGCCGGTGAGCAATGGCGACTATCTCGAGTTCAT
>DATBMP010000323.1:0-7497 GCA_036554845.1 Pyrinomonadaceae bacterium | reverse complement strand
TGTTCACTGCAACGCTACTCCCGCCGCCGTTTCCCTTTACACCTGTGGTTATGGTGACCTCCGCCTTGCAGGCGCCGCGCAACAGGATTCTGCTGGCGGTGTTTTGTGGCCGTCTGGTGAGGTACACGATTGGAGCGCTCTTGGCGATCTACTTTGGCAGGAGTTTGATTCGCTACATGAATTCACCAATCGTGGAGTACTTCGTTTATCTGCTGATCGTTGTTGCGTTGGTCGGAAGCACGTTGTCGATCATCAAATGGACGCGACGTGGACCACAACCGAGTTCGAAGACTGTCGCGAGTCAGACGTGATGTTCCATCACGCTCGCAGCTACTAAGCAAACCGCTCGATTATCGATGCCACGGGCTTGCCCTGTCGGTACTTCACGTTTGCAGCTACGGGTTATTGAGTTTGCATCGATTCGGCTCTGCCGCCGGATGTGAGGCGGTGGCTCTGCCCCGCCGGAAGCGCTGTAGTTTTGTTTGGGCTCCGCCCTCGGTTCGGGCTCAGCCCTTTTAGGCAGCAAATTGGGCCAAGGCCGAACCGGGGGCGTAGCCCAAGTTAAATGATGACCAACAACTGGCGGGGCAAAGCCACCGCCTCACATCCGGCGGCAGAGCCGAATCGATCCGCGTTAGTCGATTTGTAGCTGCCAACGTGAAGTACCACGGGGCAAGCCCGTAAAATCTCACCTCACAACCATTACGCACCTGCGCCGGACGCGGCCTCCATTCGTTTCTGCATCTCCTCTGGCGACACGTCTTCCTTATGTGTTGCCACATGCCAAACGTGCCCGAACGGATCCACGAGCGCGCCCATTCGATCGCCATAGAACTCGTCCTTCAACGGCTTCTGTTCCTTGGCGCCCTCTTTGATCGCAAGGTTGAATACCGCGTCAACATCCTCGACGTAAAGGACTAGTCCGACCGGCGCACCACCAATCGATAGAGGACCGAGATGGCCCATCTCAGGATGTTCGTCAGCCAACATGATCGGCGAGTTACCGATCTTGATCTCCGCGTGCCCGATTTTTCCGTCAGGTGCCGGCATCCGAAAGAGCTCCTCCGCCCCGAATACCTTCTTGTAATAGTCGATTGCCTGGGCCGCACCTTTCACTACCAAGTATGGAGTTACAGAGTAATACCCGTCCGGAAGCCATTTCACTTCAGCCATGATTATTCTCCTTATGAAGCTGTTTGCATTTTTTTGATGTCGTCCAACAGGACCTTCTCATGTCCCTGCGGATCAACCTTCGCGTAAACTTTCCTGACGACGCCTTGAGGATCGATGACAAAACTCGTTCTTTCCCAGAACTTCATGCCTTGCCATTCCGATTGACTAATACCTAGCGCCTTCATCAACTCGGCATTCGTATCTGCCAATAGATCGATCTCGAAAGCAAACTTGTTGCAGAAGTCTTTATGCGACTTCACATCGTCCTGGCTCACTCCCACCACCGCAATACCCGCATCGTCAAAATCTTTTTTAGAAGCCGTGAACGACGTTCCCTGGATCGTGCAACCCGGCGTATCGTCCTTGGGATAGAAGTAAACAACCAGCCATTTGCCTGCGAAATCACTCAGTCGAACAGTCTTACCATCCTGGTTCGGCAGAGAGAAATCCGGAAACCTTGAACCTGCTTCAATCATTGTCGACTTTTCCTTTCCTGCCCGGTAGTCAGCAAACGGCCTTCGCGGGTTGCGAGACCGAGCGTCACCAGGTTCTTAGGGGGGCTGCAAGATACCAGAGATTTCCGAATGGATCATTGACCGAAGCAACACGCTCGCCATATGGAGCATCCGCCGGTTCACCAGCAGCTACGGCACCACCGGCAACAGCGCGCTCGTACCAACGATCAACGTCCTCAACGTAGAGGTACATCATCGTAGGCATTGGCTGCCATGGACCATGCGACTCACCCATCTCGACAACCGAATCACCGATTCTGATCTTCGCATGGACCACTGGTCCGGAAGCGGGCTCGCGATAGACGGCAATCTCTTCGGCCGCAAAAGCACTCTTCAAAAACTCAACCATCTCGGCCGCGCCCTGCGGATGGAAGTAAACGGTGACAGTACGCAGTCCTTCATCTGTGTGCGAACCTGACAACCGTTTCGCGATGTACCATTCATTGCCCGCGACATCTTTGACACTGGCAACTCGCTCACCGTGGTCTTCGATTGGACCCATCAACGAAGTCGCACCGAACTGCAACGCTCGCTGATAGACGTCATCGACGTCATCCACATAGATATGCAAGGCAGTGGGCCTCGGTGTACCACGCCAGTTTGGACCACCACCAATCATTACCATCGAATCACCGATGCGATATTCAGAGTGGATACCCCCTTCTGATCCGACGCCGTAGATTTGCCCTTCCGCTCCGAAGGCCCCCTTCACAAACTCGATCAACTCTTCTGCCTCTTTCACCGCGATATAAGGCGTTACGGTATGAAAGCCCTCACGAAACTGGAACGTCTGCGGTGCGTCTTCACTGGTTTGCAACGCGGCGTTTAATAACTCTTCCTTCAACTTCATCCTGAACTCCTCGCTCGGTAGCACACGCAATTCATCCGCGAGCCGGATCAGCGGTTCCAACTCTGCGGCAATAACTGGCTGAAGATCAGGCCGGGCCTTAATGGCCTCTAACGCTTGATCGAGTTGTTCAAATAGATTCTCAGCCATCTTTACTCACCCGTGTTCACTGCTCAACCGCGACCGAAGACTCTCGAGTCCCCGAAACTGTAGTTGTTTGATTGCTCCCTCGGTCCGTCCTAACTGATCGGCAATCTCGCGAATACTCTTCTCAGCTCCGAAGCGAAGAGCGATCACCCGGCGTTGATCTTCTGGCAACTGGTCCACCAACTGTATTAAGCGGGCGATACGTTCGTCCTTCTCAAGATTTAGTTGTGGATCTTCTGAAACTTCCTGATCGTGCGGCGGGCTCAATGTTTCGACGTCTGTGCTCTGCTCTTTACCCGCGCGCTTTCGTTGGTCGGCAATCATGTTCGAGGCGATTCTCATTAGCCACGCGCCAAAGGGCACACCTCTCCATGTGAAGCGAGGAAGATTCTCGAGCGCTTTATGGAATACCGCTGAGGTCAGGTCCTCTGCTGCTTCGCGGTCTCGGAGGCGGCGAACAATGTAGGCATAGACACGCGGAAAGTTGTCGTCATAAAGCTCAACGAACCTGGCCGGATCTCGCTGGGCGGCTTCGATTAAAAGCCGTTCCTCCGCGTCGCTGCGGGATGGGATTGGTTCGTTTCCAGCCATGGTCTTCTGAATAGATAAACTGATGGCGCGCGAAAAGGTTACGGTGGATTTTTGTCGATTGCCGGCTAAGAGCAATCGTCAATCCTCAATTGGCTATCGGCAATCGTCTCGTTCCCATTTTTCACCGATTTGCTGGTAGACTCAAACAGCCGATTTTTAAATCTCCCGAGGTGAAAAAGATGCCTGAGCAACGAGGGAAGCAAGCAACTGAAGAGGTAAAGAATGAGTGGAGCCGCGCTTACGAAATCTACTTGCGAGCCCCAGGCGACCGTTTCGATAAGAAGAATGACCGTACCAAGCGCATCGACTACGTGGCTGAGGTCATGAAACTAACCAGAAAACAGGCAAAACGGCGTGTCCGAAACTACGAGGCCTGGCAACGTAACATTAAGAAAGGTCTTGTCTCGCCCTAGTTAAACCTTTAACGCGTCAATTGCGTCAAAGGATTCGTGAAGCGCTAACTCTCCAGCCTTCCTGACTAGTTTCAAATTAAGACATTGGCACCGGCCTCGACTATGGCCCTGGAGAAAAATGCATGAAAACCCGAATCACTACTTTCGTTTTCACACTCACGATTCTCTCCTTAACCACGGCGGGAGTTAGCGCACAGCTACCTGCTCCGCAATCGAGCCCTTCGCCAACCGAGGAACAGCAACAAGCACAAGCCGATCGCGAAGAGAAAGCATTCGCGCTGCTGGACCAGGTGGTCAACGAAGCGCAGATGCTTCGATTGACTGAGAATCGAATCAGGATCCAGATCGCTGTAGCGGATCTGTTATGGGCCAAGAATGAAGGACGAGCGCGTTCTCTCTTTTCGCTTGCGGCTGAAGGTGTGGGCGAGCTGATGCGCAACAACACCGAGGCAACAGACCAGCGACGTGGAGGAAACTTCAACCGTAACAGTTCGCAGTTGCGCCAGGAATTGGTCCTGACCGCTGCCCGTCATAATGCGCCGCTCGCATACCAACTGCTTGCAGCGACTCGACCTTTGACTCCGCCGGCAGATCCGAACAATTCACAACGATTTGATCCGGAACAGAACCTCGAGCAGAGCCTTCTAGCGCGTGTGGCGGAACTCGACCCCGAGTACGCCTTGCAGAACGCCGAACAACTTCTCGAAAAAGGCCAATACCCACGTTCGATAACTGAAGTTCTCACCCAGCTCCAACTTAAAGATAAAGATGCTGCGACAAAACTCGAGGACAAGGTTGTCAAGAAGCTACGGTCAGAGAACCTGCTTACAAATGTTGAAGCGAGCGGTCTCGCGATAAGCCTGCTACAACCTGGTCCACGAACCGGTGAAGCAGCACTGGCCACAACGCCAGGTCGGCGACCGGTTCTGGCCCAATCGAACTATCAGGACCTCCTCGGCGTGATGATTGACGCAGCGTTAAAAGTTAATCCGCCGGCTGGCGGCACACCCCGACGCACGCAACGCGGCCGTGGTCAAGGCGGCAATCAAAACACGCCCCCGACACAACCGACTGAAGCACAGATTGAGCAAAGAAATGCGATGCGAATGATAGGTAGCTTCCGTTCGCTGATGCCTCAAGTCGATCAATATGCACCTTCGCGTTCTGCAGCGCTTCGTCAGAAACTTACTGAACTAGGAATGGGCGATACCCGCCAGGGAAACCGCGCGCAACTCGCTGCACTGATGCAGCAAGCGACTACCGACAGTCTTGTTTCAGCGGCCGCCACTGCACCTCCCGCGGCTCAAGCGAGGATCTATCAACAGGCTGCCATGAAAGCGCTGGAAGAAGGAAATCCTGAGCGTGCACGGCAGATTGCCAACGACCACCTGGAAGAAGGACGACGCCTGTCAGTTTTGCGGACCATTGAATATCGCCAACTCGCCAGCACTACTGAAGCGAACAAGATTGATCAAGTTCGTAACGCACTCGCCAGCTTGCCTAACGATGCAGCGCGTGTAGATCTTCTCGTTCGTTTGGCTGACGGTATTCGGAAACAGAATCCAGAAGTTGCACTCGACCTGTTGAATCAAGCTCGGGAGTATACAAACCGACGGGCTACCGGTTATGAACAGTTTGAGATGCAGTTGCGAGTCGCAGGCGTTTATCGTGAACTGGAAAGCGCACGCAGTTTCGAGATCCTCGAACCGGGAATCATGCAACTGAATGAACTGATGTCTGCGGCTGCTGTTTTGAGCGGCTTTGAAACCAACGTCTTTCGCGATGGTGAAATGCCACTGCAAGGTGGTAACCGTCTTGGCGACATGGTCCGACGTTATGCACAGGAGATTGGTCGGCTGAGCACGTCAGATTTTGAACGAGCACAAACGTTGGTCACCCGTTTTCAGTTTTCAGAGCCACGCATCGTTGCGCGGATGGCGATTGTACGGGCGCTGCTTGGTAAGGATCTCGGCCCCGATAACAACAGGCGCAGGACTGGTCCGGGACCTTTCGTTATCGACAATACAAATCGACGAAACCAGTAGGCGATCAGTGGTTTTGCCCTAAGAGTCGTTTTCATTCACACCGGGCTTCAGCCCGGTGACTAAGGGCGGGACTGAGAAGACAACGTTTCAACGGTTTCTATCTTTCAATTCGTAACCTCTTCACCACCAAAAGCTTTCAGCGCATCGAGAAACCGTTAAAACGGTTAGTCCATCGTCGTCCCTCCTGATCACCGGGCTAAAGTCCGGTGTGAATGAGAGTCGGTTTTCAGACTTTTGAGGCAAGGCCGCGATCAGTGGTCAGTTGAAACCTGGCGATTGCCGATTGTCGATTGCTGATTGCCAATATCGCAGTGGCTCACTAATTCACTATCTCAAAGGATTAATTTGTAAGCGTTACTCCCCCACGAAATTGGCAATCGGCAATCGACAATCGGCAATATCTTTGGCCTCCCCTCCTGTATTCATTTCATAGACTCGTATGTACCGCGATCATACGCGGCGCACCTGATCATGCCGATAAACGAGGTGTCCGGGTATCGATTCCGCATCTCTCGCTGGCATCGAGCTTGCTGTTTTTGTGTTCGATGAAACACAAACAAAGTCTGCTAATGATCGTCGCATTGTGTCTAATTGTTGTCCCATCACCTGGGCCTAAGATTCATGGGTTCTCATCTGCGGCTCAAACCCAGTTCACAGAAGAACAGAAACAGGCGTTCGCACTGTTTGATAAGCGAGTTAAGGAGTACCTGCAACAACGTGAACGCGTGAGAAAGCAACTGCCAAAGCTGGCTAAGGAAGCAAAGCCCGAGGAGATCCAAGCGTACCAGGTCAACTTTGCTAACGCGTTGCGCGCCGCACGCGTCAACGCCAAACCTGGCGACCTGTTCGTGCCGCTTGTCGCCGAGCACATTCGAAATCTAATCAAGACGGAATATAGCGGCACTGAGCGAGCGCAGTTGCGGAAAACAATTCTCGAGGCTGAGACTAAAGGCGTACCTCTCCGGGTGAACTATCCATATCCCGACAGCAAAGAATTCTCACAAATTCCACCACCGTTGTTGCTGAAGCTGCCGCAACTTCCGAAAGAGGTTAAGTATCGCTTCGTAAACTACCATCTGCTGTTGGTGGACAGCGATAACGATCTGATAATCGACTACATGACCAAAGCGTTACCATGATGAACGAGGGGAAAATAATTATGAGACGACAACTGTCATTTGTACTAACGACTTCCCTCCTGATCTTCTGCAGTTTGCCTTCCGTACTGGCCCAGACGAATGGGACCAACGGAAGGAAGGCAGCCGCACACGCATCGCCACTCAATATAAGCTTGCCGCGCAAAGACGGTTCAGTGAAGTTCGCGGTGATTGGTGACACCGGAACGGGTGGAAGCAAGCAACAGGAAGTCGGTGCAACGCTTTTGCGTTCTCACCAGATGTTTCCATTTGAGTTGGTGTTGATGCTGGGCGACAACCTATACGGCGGTGAGTCGGCCAAAGACTATCGTGCGAAGTTTTCCGATGTTTACCAGCAGTTGTTGGATTCAAAGGTGAAGTTCTACGCCACGTTGGGCAACCATGACGAGCCGGCTCAACGTTTTTACGAGAACTTCAACATGGAAGGAAAAGAGTATTACCGGTTCACCAAAGGAAACGTGGCCTTCTATTCTTTGAACAGCAATTACATGGACAAGAAACAGGTCGATTGGCTAAGCAGTGAACTCGCCAAAGACACTTCCAAATGGAAGATCCTCTTCTGTCATCACCCACCTTACTCATCAGGCGCCAAGCACGGTTCGGACAAAG
>DATBMP010000381.1:0-3228 GCA_036554845.1 Pyrinomonadaceae bacterium | reverse complement strand
GTTATTCCAACCTAAATGAGGCTATGCCTAAACTGTTCCATCTTTGAGGCATAGCCTCGATCAAAAATATATCAAGGTTCGGTAAGCCGCAGGCTTACCGCAAGGGTGCGGCCGAGCCGGAACTCCAAAAGGACTTTTTGTGCAAAGGGTCGGTGAACAGAACTTTACAACGCGAAAATCGGGAATCGGCAATCGGCAATCGGCAATAACCTCTCAGTCCACTCGAAAGATTGTAAACGGAATTACTGCTACCTCCCCGAGAGAGCCTTGGCATGTGCAGCAACAGGCTGACGAGTCCAGTCGGTTCCGTTTGTTCCTACCAAAGCGACTCGATAGTTTCGCACCTCAGACTATGAAACTTCGCGCGTTCGCCACAAGAATTTCGCCTGTCAGCCAAGGTATAGATCCGCGATCGCATACTGAATTTCATCTGCCCGCGCGCCATTGAGATTACACAGAACCACAACTGAAAGATGTTCAGCAGGGAAGTGGGCCACCCAGATTGCGCCTCCGCCTTCATGGCCCACAACCTTGCGATTTTTGTGCTCGCCAATTGTCCAACCCAGACCATAACCCTTTTCAGATCCATCATTGAGTCTTACCGGTGTCAGTAAGGCGTGCATACTCTCGGGCTTGAGGACTTTGCCCGCATCAAGAGCAAGAAGAAACCTCGCCAAATCACCAGCAGAAGAGTTGAGGCCCGCTGCCGGATAGTCTCTAACGGAGAATGGGTAGATCCATCCTCGTAGTGTGTCTGACTCTCGATAATACGAAGTGGGTGCACGTCGCTTAATCACTGCGGCTTCAGTTCCTCCGAACTGTGCAGTCATTCCGAGAGGCTCAAACACTCTCGCTCGCAGAAACTCACTGTAGGTTTGCTTAGTCAGCTTTTCAACAATCACCCCAAGCATCCGAAAACCTGACTGGTGATACGAGAACTTTTCTCCGGGCGCAAACTTAAGTGGCAGTTCGGCTACAAACCCGATCTCTTCTGTGGCTGTTAGTCGACGCTTCTGATCTTCCGCGAGTGCGACGTAGCGTGGATTTGCCGACATCTCAGGTAGACCAGATGTATGTGTCAGGAGGTGTCTGATGTGAAGTGCCTTCCAGGCCGGTGGAGCATCCTCAATTATCTCGCTGACCGGAGTGTCCAGGGTTAATTTGCCGTCCTCGACCAACTTCATTACGGCGATGCCGGCAAATAGCTTCGAAACTGAAAAGAGCTGATAGACGGTGTGCTCAGTTGCGGGCACATCAAATTCAACGCTGGCGACACCGTAACCTTTCAGCTTAAGAACCTTTCCGCTTTTGACGACGGCAACAGTCATCCCGGGTATCTGATGCTTTGTCATTGCTTGCTTCACGTAATCGTCAACATTGTCGTTCACGTTTACTGCGAAGCTCTGACTGGCCAAAACGAGAATGGATAAGAGCGCGAGAAGTCGTTTACCTGTTTGCACAGTAGTCTGCCTCCTAACGGTGTTATGGAGGTAACACTATGACAATTAGTTTTGTGGCAATGAATGATTGTGGGTACTGGTTCGGTTGATGGCTTGCGCAGTTGGTCGTTCAACCGCTTGTGTTAAGTAGAACTCGACCGTCTGCTCGAACGAAGTGTTAGGTCTCTTTCCGCCGTGCACCATTGTTCGCTGGCTTCAGACGTTTACCTATCTGGATAGCCAACCACGCCATCGGAAGATAAGCGACCACGAGGTCAAGCGCGATAAACCAGGCAGGCGCGGGAATCATGAAACTTGCCGCCACACCACCGCAAAGAAACAGCACACCAATCACATAAGCCATTTTTGAGCGGTAGGTGGCTGCGATTAGGTAAGCTGCAAGCGCGCCAGCGAACGTACCAACTGCATGCGCCAGGAACGGCATTACGAAGTGGCGCGGCTCAAAAAGGTGCATGGCTTGGCGCAGGCTCTCAGCGTTGTTTACATCCACACCCGCGGGTGGAGGGATTAGTGACGGGCTAATAGTGATGAGCGCCATGTTGACAATTCCGCCTATGACGATTCCGGCCAGGACGGCAAGCACGTTGCGAATTATGTTGGGCATGGTGAATTCTTCCTTGGGGGCTAAACGTTGTTTGTCGGTCGAACGTTGACGAGAAAGCCTTTTGCGTTCCGGCTGTGCCGCACCCTTGCGGTAAGCCTGCGGCTTACCGTCAGTTCAACTTGAATATCGGGCTAACCTAAACCGTTTCAACTTGGAGGCATAGCCTCGATCAAAATATTTAAAAATTTTCGGTAAGCCCTAGGCTTACCGCAAGGAATGCGGCTGAGCCGACTATTCACCCAGCTAAAGCCCGGTGTGAATGTGTTCGACGCAGATTCAGCGGCAACATTTCGACCTCACTCTGTCATTCCTTCGAACGTTTCGTCCATTGCCAAAGACCGCCAGTGATCTCCACCGGCAGACGGTGGCCCAATTGACGTGCGAGCATGACGATCTGTCCGCGATGATGACCTTCGTGCGCGACAAAGTAAGTCAGGACATGGCCCACGTCGAGAGGAAGATTACGCCAGATGTACGACGAGGATGCGGGGAGGGTGCCGCCGTTGTTAAAACCGAGGTTTAGCAGCTTGATGATGCCGCGGCTACTGTGGCCCAGTGCTGGAATCACTTCCTTTGGACCGGCCTTATGCCGATCGACTGATCGAGGCACAGTGATACCAAATTCCTTTCCCAGCGTTTTGATCCACATACAACGTGCGTTGTGAATGTGACCAGCGATCATTCTGACTGTCCGACGTGGAGCTCCCGGGACTGATGCGCTCCAAAGTTCGGAAGGTAGGTTTTCGACGAGAAAGACGGTGACGCGGTTGTTGGTTCGCCACGCGTTAAGGAGTATCTCTCGCTGATGGTCACTCATCTCTTTGGAGACGCGGAAGGAAGCGCAAGCAACATCCGCGGCAGGGACACCGAGTTCTTACAGATCTTCCGACTTACGAAAGGTACGCGCCGAAGTTTTGCTTACTCATGCTTCTATTCTGAAGAGATCAGTTCTTCCCCGCCTCTTGCTGTGCTTTGAGCTTTTCCCGAAACGCTTTCTCAGTGTCGTCAACGTAGGTGCGGTATCCAGCCGGATCAATAAATGGATTCGGTTGTTTCCCCTGTACCAGAAGTATCGCCTTTTCGAGCAGGGAAAAGAACGAGCCGTGCGCTCCTAGAAACACATCGCACTCCAGGTTCTTCAACACGCGAAAGGTCCGTTCGTAG
>DATBMP010000317.1:0-5640 GCA_036554845.1 Pyrinomonadaceae bacterium | reverse complement strand
ACCGAAGCCATCATTACTGTTCCTGCTTATTTTGATGATACACAACGGCAGGCCACCAAAGACGCTGGCAAGATCGCGGGACTTAAAGTCGAACGCATTATCAATGAGCCGACAGCAGCTGCGCTCGCGTACGGCTTGGGAAGATCCGATGTCGAACGCATCGCCGTTTATGATCTTGGCGGAGGTACTTTCGACATCTCTATCCTCGAGATGAATGACGGTGTGTTTGAAGTGCTTTCAACTTCGGGAAACACTTTTTTGGGCGGTGAGGATTTTGACGAGCGGATCATGAACTGGATGGCCGATCAGTTTTTCGCCGACACCGGAATTGATCTGCGACAGGATCGCCTGGCACTCCAGCGCTTGAAAGAAGTTGCCGAGCGTGCCAAATGCGAACTCTCCACCGTCACCGAAACCAATATCAACCTGCCCTTTATTGCTGCGGATGCTTCTGGTCCAAAGCACTTCAACAAGAGCATGACCAGGGACGAGTTTGAAACACTCGTCGCCGACCTAATCGAGCAGACCGTCGAACCGTGTCACAAGGCGATGCAGGACGCCAAGCTTCAGGCGTCTGATATCGACAAAGTGATTTTGGTGGGTGGTCAAACTCGTTCGCCTATCGTTGAGCGAACGGTCGAGAAGATCTTCGGGAAAAAGGCATCTGCTGAGATCAATCCAGATGAAGTCGTGGCCATGGGCGCGGCCATCCAAGGCGGTGTGCTGACTGGTGAGGTTAAAGACATCGTTCTGCTTGACGTCCTGCCGCTTAGCCTCGGATTGGAAACTCGCGGCGGCTTGTTTACCAAGATCATTGATCGAAATTCGACGATTCCGCTGCGCAACAGTCTGACCTTTACAACCGTTGTCGATAACCAATCATCTGTTGAGATTCACATCTTGCAGGGTGAGCGCGAAGTCGCCGAAGGAAATCGATCATTGGGTAAGTTTGAATTGGTTGGAATTCCACCGAGTCCGCGTGGTGTGCCTCAGATCGAAGTGTCGTTTGAAGTGGACGCTAATGGAATCGTCTCGGTGTCTGCTCAGGACAAGGCGACTGGGCGAGAACAACAAATGCGTATCACACCGACATCGGGACTGGCGCCTGATGAGATTGATCAGCTGATCAACGAAGCCGCACTCTCTGCCGAAAGCGATCGAGAAGCAAAACAGACCGTGGTTCTTCGCAATAAACTCGATTCGTTGCTACGGAACACGCAGAAGTCCTTCACAAAGTTTGGCGGACTTCTTTCGGCCAACGACCAGGAGATAGCCGAGCGTCTGTTCACTGAAAGCGAAGCGGCAGCTCGTACCACCAGCCTTGAAGAAATCAATAAAGCGTTGAATGGACTCGAACGAATTGCCGCGCAATTGACTCAGGCGATGTTGAACCCGTCGAGCGAAGGTTCCTCTCAGAACACCGATGAACCTCGGTAGTCGATATCCGAAAGTTGCAAAGTTAGATTAGGGGTTAGAAGAACGCTGAATGAGTAAACGTGATTATTACGAGGTATTGGGTGTTAGCCAAACCGCAACGGATCAGGAAATAAAGAGCGCGTATCGTCGACTCGCCGTCAAATACCATCCTGACAAAAACCCAAACGACGCTTCCGCAGAAGAAAAGTTCAAAGAGGCAGCCGAAGCCTACAGCGTCCTTGCTGATGCAGAGCAACGCCGGCGTTACGACCGCTTCGGCCATGCTGGAGTTTCGAGCAGCGCGGGTGCGTCGTGGGGCGCGCCGGGTTTTGGCGGCATCGAAGATATTCTCGGCGACCTGTTTGGTTTCGGTGATGTGTTTGGCAGTGGGCGTGCCGGTGGCCGTCGTAGCACTGCACAACGTGGTGCCGACCTTCGATACGACCTGGAAATCTCGTTGGAAGAAGCCTACGCGGGAATGACAGCTCAGCTTCGCATTCCGCGGCTCGAGACCTGCGAAACCTGCACCGGTAGTGGCGCCGCTTCCGGAACATCTCCAGAGACCTGCCAAACCTGTAACGGCAGTGGTCAGGTTCGTTACCAGCAGGGTTTCTTCTCGGTGGCGCGCACTTGCCACACCTGTCGCGGCACTGGAAGGGTAATAAAGACACCCTGTACCGAATGCCGAGGCGTAGGTCGAGTTGAGCGCGAGAAGCAGATGGAAGTGAAGATCCCGGCTGGAGTCGAAACCGGATCGCGCCTGCGAGTGCAAGGTGAAGGCGAGTCCGGTTCACAAGGTGGGCCATCAGGCGATCTATATGTAGTCATCCACATTGCCGAGCACGAACAGTTTGAACGACAGGGAAGCAATCTCTACGCCTCGCTGCCGATCACGTTCGCCCAAGCTGCACTCGGCTCGGACGTTTCAGTCAAGACCATGGATGAAGATGAACGTTTGAAGATTCCTATGGGCACACAGACCGGCACCGTCTTTCGATTGAAGGGCAAGGGAATGCCGGTTCTTGGTGGACGTGGCAAAGGAGATCTCTTCGTATCAGTGACAGTGGTAACTCCCACTTCGTTGACCAGAGAGCAGCGAAAGCTGCTCGAACAACTTGAGGCAATCGAGAACAAGGACCTGGAAGATAAAGGGCTGGTTGACAAGGTAAGAGATATTTTTGGCTGAGGATTTCCATCCCGACTTGGCCCAGTTCAACTGCCGCTCAAACTTCGGGTTGGGCGGCTTCGTTTTTGTCGACTTCAAAAGTATCAATCCGTATGAAGCGCGAAAGGTAAGGCTCCCGATGACTAACCCAGTAAAGAAACTTGTATTGTGCGTGTCACTTCTTCTCTCCCTTAGTGTGGTGACAATTGCGCAAGACCCATTTAAGAAATGGGAGGATTTTGACTTCGCCGGGTCGAGGCTTAAATCCGTTGACGTCTCCAACCTTGAGCTTTACGAATTGAAGATCATCCGCGGGATAATCTTTGGTCGTCACGGTCGAGTGTTTAAAGACGCCGAGATTCGCCTCTTTCTTCAGGACCGACCCTGGTACAAACCCGACACCGAGTTTCAGAACTCAATGCTCAACTCGATTGAGCGTCAGAACCTCGACCTGATTCGCGAGACCGAAGCAAGGAAACACGAGACGGTTCAGCCCGGTGATATGCGTTACTGGCGCACACGGGCGCTAACAACTCGTAAGCTGGGAACTCGCAGCGGCGCTGAATGGAAAGTTTTGAGCGCTGAGATCGAAGCGATTCACGGCAAACAGTTTCCAGACGAACCGTGGCTGCAAAAATATTTCGAGGAGCGTTACTGGTATACAGCTGCGGACAAGTACGATCCGAAGCAACTTTCAGCAATTGAACTGCGCAATCTGAAGACCATCGAGGTTGCAATGAAGAAACAACGAAACGTTGCCATTGCTCCGGGCGACATGGAGTTGTTTGAAAATCGTTTGTTGACTGAAACGATGCTGAAGGGATTGAGCCTTCACGAACTGAGGCTTCTGCGCAATGAGATTTACGCTCGTCACGGTCGCAACTTCCGTTCACCGTGGCTGTCGCAATACTTTTACAGTCAACCATGGTATGCGCCCGAAGAGACTTTCAAAGATGAGGACTTGTCAGGCAGCGATAAGCTAAACGTTGAGACAATCGTCCGGTACGAAAACCGAATTCATGAGGATCTCAGCAGGAAGCCGATCTCGCGGGCGTTACTCGAAGGACTGTTTATTGAAGACGCAATCAAGATGCGCCAGGAGATCTACGCGAGACGTGGCAAGGTATTTAAAGAAGCGTGGCTGCAACAGTATTTCGCGAGCTTTGATTGGTATAAAGCCGACCCGACGTTCAGCGACGCAATGTTGAGTGAAGTTGAGAAGAAGAACATCGCCGCGATCAGCGCCTATGAAAGGAAGGCTGTTAGCGCGATGAGCGTCATCGAGGGTTGATAAGTCAGTAACGGTCTCGCGTGACGAGGCCAGAAATATTGACGATTTTCGATTGGCGATTGACGATTGGCGTGTTGGTAATCTGACGACCCCGACTGCTTGCCGACTTCTCGTGCAGAGAATCGGCAATTGGTAATCGGCGATTTATCCAAGGCCGCTTTGCACAAAAAGTCCTTTTTGGAGTTCCGGCTCGGCCGCACCCTTGCGGTAAGCCTGCGGCTTACCGGACCCTAATACATTTTTTGATTGAGGCTATGACTCAAAGATGGAACAGTTTAGGCATAGCCTGATATATAGGTTAGAAATAACGGTAAGCCGCAGGCTTACCGCAAGGGTGCGGCAAAGCCGAATGCTTGCCGACTTTTCGTACAGAGAGTTATTCAAAGTTCTGCGGTGAAGCGCTCAGACTGATAAACAACTTTTACTTTACGAAATCCGCAATCCGCAATCGGCAATTGGCAATCGGCAATGTATCCAAGGTCACTATCATGAGAGCAATACAAGTATCTCAAACCGGCGGCCCTGAGGTTCTGAAGCTGGTTAATGTTTCGGTACCTGAACCTAAACCAAACGAAGCGTTGGTCCACATTGCCGCGTCGGGCGTTAACTTCATCGACGTGTACTTTCGCGAAGGACGTTACTCAGCTGCTTTGCCATTCATCGATGGTCAGGAAGCATCGGGCGTCGTGACCAGAGTAGGCAGCGAGGTGAAGAACGTCCGGATTGGCGATCGAGTAGCGTACGTGGGTGTGCTGGGTAGTTACGCAGAGAATGCCGCCGTCACGGCTGCGAAGCTGGTGAACATTCCCGACAATCTCGATTTCAATCAAGCGGCAGCAGTAATGTTGCAAGGGATGACTGCCCACTATCTTTCGCACAGCTCGTATCCGATCAAGCAAGGCGAAACTGCTTTGATTCATGCCGCGGCTGGCGGGGTTGGACTGTTGTTGGTCCAGATGGTGAAGAAGCTTGGCGGACGCGTGATTGCCACCGTCGGTTCAGACGAGAAGGCCACGCTCGCGCGCGATGCAGGTGCGGATGAAGTTATCGTCTACACGCGCGATGATTTTGAGATCGAAACCCGCCGGCTGACAAACAACGAAGGGGTGCATGTTGTCTACGATGGCGTGGGAAAGAGCACCTTCGAAAAAGATCTGAACGTATTGAGACGACGTGGCTATCTAGTTCTGTACGGTGGGGCAAGCGGGGCGGTGCCACCTTTTGATCTGATAAAACTTTCTCAAAAAGGATCGTTGTTCATAACTCGTCCCACCCTGGTCGATTACACCGCAACACGGGAAGATTTGGAATGGCGGGCCAACGACGTTCTGGGAATGATTGCAAATGGCGAGTTGAAACTTCGGATTCACAAGTCATACCCGCTTGAAGAGGCGGCACAGGCTCACCGGGATTTAGAAGGTCGAAAGACCACGGGCAAGTTGTTGTTGATTCCGTGAGGTGGCATTCTCGAGTTTAGAGTCGGTATCGCGCGCCCGCACGCTTGCGCGCTTCCTCTTCCAGATCAAGGTTTTGTAAACGCAGAGTGACGTCGGCGTTCAGTTCCAGGGTCGCTCGCTCTCCTGCTTGCAACTTTACGGTTCCCGCCGCAGCGATCATTGCTGCGTTATCGGTTGAAAGATGTGGTGATGGGAAGTACACCGGAATCTTGAGCCTTGTGGCCGCTCGTTGCGAAGCTTCACGCAACGCTTTGTTGCACGCCACTCCACCTGCCACGATAAGCGTCTTAGGCTGGTATTCCTCAGCAATC
>DATBMP010000334.1:0-3314 GCA_036554845.1 Pyrinomonadaceae bacterium | reverse complement strand
GTCGCTTTGGTCCGAAGATGATGAACATCTGATTTCCTTCCATCCTCGGCCGTGCTTCTACCTCACCAACGTCCTGCAAGTCTTTTTCTAGTTTCTCAAGGATGCGGGCGCCAAGTTCACGGTGCGTCATCTCTCGACCGCGGAACCAGATGGTCGCCTTGACCTTGTCCCCGTCTTCCAACCATTCGCGAGCATGCTTCATGCGATAGCTGTAATCGTGCTCGTCCGTTCCGGGGCGAAACTTCACTTCCTTTACTGTGATGGTGACCTGCTTTTTCTTGGCCTCGTTCGCTTTCTTCTTCGCTTCGTACTGGAACTTTCCAAAGTCGATGATTCGGCAAACTGGTGGATCGGCTGTCGGGGCGACTTCCACAAGGTCCAACCCTCTCTCACGAGCGGTTCGAATGGCATCTCGAATGTCCATTACTCCGAGCTGCTCACCTTCGTCCGCTATTACGCGCACTGAAGGAACGCGAATCCTTTCGTTAATACGCACGGCCGGCATGCGACGATTGTCAGGACGCTGGCCGCGACCTCGAAAGCCTGTAGCTATTGCTGCACCTCCTGGTTATGGTCTCCGTGTTTCAAGTTTCAAGCCTCCTCGTAGATCTCAATTTGAGACCTGAGACCCGTTACCCGGGACGTTGTTAGTAATTGCGCGCGAGTCAATGAGCTGGCGCGCCATTTCCACAAATTGATCCAGTGACATAACGCCTAAGTCTCCCTGGGCGCGTTCTCGTACCGCGACCTGGCCCTGTTCTTTCTCGCGGTCGCCGAGAACCAGCATGAAGGGAACTTTCTGCAATTGCGCATCACGAATCTTTGCACCGACTTTTTCGCTGCGGAGATTTGTTTCCACGCGAATGTGATTTTTCCGCAGCATCGCGGCCACCTGCTCGGCGTAGTCATTGATCCGATCTGTAATAGGCAAAACCGCAACCTGCACCGGTGCAAGCCACGTCGGAAAAGCACCAGCATAGTGTTCGATTAGGACTCCAAAGAATCGTTCCATCGAACCAAACAGCGCGCGATGGATCATGATCGGTCGATGCGGCTTGTTGTCTTCGCCGATGTACTCGAGATCGAACCGCTCAGGAAAGTTGAAGTCGAACTGCACCGTGGTCAATTGCCACGTTCGACCAATGGCGTCTTCCACTCGCATGTCGATCTTTGGACCATAGAAGACAGCCTCGCCTTCCATGCGAATGTACGGAATGCCACGCTCATTCAACGCCGAAACCAGGGCGTCTTCAGCGCGATTCCAATCTTCGTCAGACCCGAGATAACGTTTACCTGAATCGTCACTGCGCACCGAAAGCTCGACTTTGATCTCCTTAAAACCAAAGACATCGAAGAGCGCAAAGGCAAAGTCGATGCAGCCGAGAATCTCACTGCGAACGGTTTCAGGCGTCGCGAAGATGTGGGCATCATCCTGAGTAAATCCGCGCACTCGGGTCAGTCCATGCAACGTGCCCGAAAGTTCTGCACGATAGACCGTGCCGAGTTCAGCGTAGCGCAATGGTAGATCGCGATACGATCGTTGCGCAGATTTGTAGATGCCGATATGAAACGGACAGTTCATCGGCTTGATGCGGAACTCTTGTTCTTCAAACTCCATCGGCGAAAACATCGAGTCGGCATAGTTCTCTTCATGACCGCTGATGAACCACAGTTCACGCTTTGCGATATGCGGAGTGAAGACCAATCCGTACCCACGCGCCACGAGTTGTTCGCGCAAGTAATCTTCCATCTCGCGCCGGATGGCCCCACCCTTCGGATGCCAAAAGATCAAACCCTGACCATACTGTTCCTGAATTGAAAACAGATCGAGTTCTCTTCCCAACCGGCGATGGTCGCGTTTCTCGGCCTCTTCGCGTTGCTTGAGCCAGGCATCGAGCTCTTCCTGACTGAAGAATGCCGTTCCATATATGCGTTGCATCTGTGGCTGGTCCGCATCACCCATCCAATAAGCGCCTGCAAGTGAAAGCAACTTGAACGACTTTAACTTGTTCGTGTTCGGAACGTGTGGTCCTAAACAGAAGTCGATGAAAGGCGAACCGTCAATGTAGTAGACCGTGACTCTGTCGCCACCCTTCTCTTGAATCAATTGGCACTTCAAGGGCTCATCGCGTTCCTGGAAAATTCGAATCGCGTCTGCCTTCGGAATCTCATCGCGGCGATACGCCAGATTGCGACTGGCGATCTGCTTCATCCGCTTTTCGATCACGGGAAGATCGGCTTCGGTTAAAGGATTCGGCGTGATGACGTCGTAGAAATAACCGTAACGAGGATCGTCGAGCAGGGCCGGACCGATCCCAAGCTTCGTACCGGGATAAAGATCGAGTATGGCGGCAGCGAGCAAATGCGCGGTTGAATGTCTTAGAACTTCCAGCCCCTCGCGAGTCCCCGGACGAACCGGAACAATTTCATAGACTTTCTGTTGTGAACCACCATCTGCGATCGATTCGAGTTCGCGACCAAGATCGACCTCCTGGCCATTTACTTTCGCAGCCAGCGCTTGCTTTGCAGCATCGCGGTCAAGCTGCTTCAGGGCTTCCGCGACCGTGGCAGACGACGGCAAGTTTGCTACCGCGCCATCCTTTAGTTGTACGTTTACATCACTCATGGTTTCGTGAACCTTCAAAATGGGTTTCCGGCCTCGACAGATCAATCACGAGGCGCGAGATCCTGCGCTCCCATCAATTCACGATTAAGGATTCACTAATTAAGAACTTCAAGATCGGATTCGATAGGAGCGCCTTCGAGCAGGCCCGCCACGGGTGCGAGCCACTAAAACTTACGGAATCGAGTGTATGTTCGATTCATGACGAAGGACTTCCGGAGCTTCCTATCAAAAGTTGAACCAACCTGGCTTGAGGGCTTGTCCTCAACCCTGGTGGCAATGCCAAACGAACGAAAAAGAACGCTTAAATCTTCAGGCCCAAGAATTTAAACAATGCGGAATGATAAGTCAATTAGCACACGATTGATGCCGTAGAACGTGAAAGGTTTACAACTTCGACGGCGAATTGCTGGCAGAGTACGCGGCCAAAATCGCGTTCCGGCTGTGCTGCACCCTTGCTTTAGGCCTGAAGCTTACCGTCAGGACAGTTATTAATCTATGACCTAACTGTCCTGCCTTTGAGGCAGAGACTTAATCAAAGTACAGAAACGTTCGGTAAGCCAAGGCGTACAGCACGGGATTCGACAGAGCCGACTATGGAGGGTGATGTTGCGGCGGTCATGCAGGAAGCGGCACTCACATCGTGACCTTCATTAACCATTAACGCCATCATAAAATCACACAAGATTAC
>DATBMP010000273.1:0-2726 GCA_036554845.1 Pyrinomonadaceae bacterium | reverse complement strand
AGGAAGGGTTCCAGGAGCAAACGCTTGTCGCGCTTCTTCTTCCGGAATGTCACGCCGATCTCGGACCGACTCTCTCGAAACTTTTTCTTGCAACATCATCACCGCGTGAATCAACATCTCTGGTCGAGGAGGGCAGCCGGGAATGTAAACGTCAACCGGAACGATCTTGTCCACGCCCTGAACGATGGCGTAATTGTCAAAAACGCCTCCGGACGTCGCACACGCACCCATTGAGATCACCCACTTCGGTTCAGGCATTTGATCGTAGATACGCCTGAGGACTGGTGCCATCTTCCTCGATACACGTCCCGAAACGATCATTACATCAGCCTGCCTCGGACTTGCGCGAAACACTTCGGAACCAAATCGCGCCAGATCGTTACGCGACGAGGTTGCATTCATCATCTCGATCGCACAGCACGCCAGACCAAAGGTCGCCGGCCACAGCGACGACTTGCGCGCCCAGTTAATGAGCGAGTCCAGTCGCGTGGTCAGTACCTCTGGTAAAGCTTCAGCAATGACGTTTTCAAGTCCCATAAAACCTTCTTTAGGCTGCTGTGCGAGTTTCTAAGCGTCGCTTTTCCAGATCGTGAAGAAGTCGGGCTTCGGCTTCAGCCTCCAGGCGAGCCTTCTCACTCCAATCCAAAGCACCCTTCTTAACTACATAAACGTAACCGGCCAGAAGCAGCAGCACAAAGATCATCATCTCGGCATAGATCAAAGTTTTCAACCCAACCGACGGGCTCGTAAACGTCCTGAACACCACGGCCCAGGGGATCAGAAAGATGACCTCAATATCGAACAGGATAAAGATCATCGCGATCAGGTAGTATTTCACCGAGAACCGCTCGCGCGCAGTACCGACCGGATCTTTGCCGCACTCGTACGGCATCATCTTCGTGCGAGTTCGTTTTCGTTGTCCGATGTACTGGGAGATGAAGACGTTGACCACCGCAAAGCCGGCAGCTACAACGAACATCAGCAGGATAGGTAGGTAGTCAATCAGACTAAACTGCATTCTTGTATCGAACCCCTCGCGCTACTGCAGTTCACCGACTCCGATCAGATCAATGCGTTGTCTGACGTCTCGAAAACGACATCCGACAACTGCTCCTGACATTGAGAATCATTGTACAAGCCGAATCGTAGTTCAACTGATCATGGGTGTCAAGCAAGCTGTCTGACGCAAAATTCGAGAATAAATGATGATTGACCCTGCAAAAATTGATATGTTACCGTTCGATTTAGCCTCACGCTTTCGCGATGGGTGTTCGGGCAAAACCACAATGAGATTTGTCGACGGTCAATTGTGATCACTGGCTTCAATACCGACGTGGAACATGATGGCGTCGTCTATCATGTACAGACAGAGGATAAGGGACTCGATTCACCCCTGATTCTTTCGCTCGTGTACACCGGCGGAGCAATCCTTGCCAGCAAGCGCTCTCCTTACCAAGACTTAATAGCCGAAGGGTTTGATGAAGCTGTTCTGGCCGACAGACTGAAACGGCAGCACCGGCTGATCTGTGCCGCCATTCGCGCAGGACGTGTTGAAGAGCTGAAGCGAATGAACACGCGCGAGCCGGTAACGGAGAAGGCAGGCGAAAGCGAATTCATTCAAACGCCCAGCGAACAGCTGCCGCCGCCACCTCCGGATTTTGGTCAGCTTACGCTCGACCCCGGAAGAGCTGTTGGTTCTTACAGTCTAAGTTATATAGACCGTACGCGAGCAGAATCTGCCCCACCCGCATCCCCCGAACTGCAAAACGTCACTGAAGCAGAGCTTGAAGAAGGACTGCGCGTCAGCCTGATCGAAGAACAAGAATTTCGTTCTGGTGAAACCTTGAACCTGGGTGTGTTGGTTACACACAAAACTGCCCGTGAGGAAAAACCGGTTGCGGGTGTGGCGGTCTCAGTTAAGGTTCTGGGCACCACGTTTCGTCCACTCATTGTGTCGTTGAAAACTCAGAAGGACGGTGTGGCAATGGTGTCTACGACTATTCCGAATTTTTCTTCAGGTCGCGCGGCGATACTCGTTCGGGCTGTCAGGGGAGGGGAGTCAGTCGAAATCCGTCGCGTAGTACTTCCTGCCAAATAAGAAAGCTAACGTGCAAGTACAGATCAATGGGGAACCGCGTGAGCTGCCCTCCGGGACCTCTCTCAGAGATCTAATCTCCACTCTAAACCTGGCCGCGGAACGAGTCGCGATTGAAGTGAACCACGTGGTGGTGCGACGTGTGAATTGGCCCACTACGGTTCTCAATGAGGGCGACCGGATCGAGATTGTTCATTTCGTCGGTGGTGGTTTAACGAATCCCTGAGGAGCAACCGGATCTCTTTTCGCCTTCCTCCGTGTGACCTGATGGATCGTCATCCTCTCTTAATGTGACTCTCGTTCGCCTTTCCGAAGCAACCGTTGTAAAGTCGTCTCATATTACGAATCATCGAGGACAGTCGGATCATGTCAACAGCAGTACAAGGACGTGGAGAGCGTTTACAGTTTGGGAAATACTCGTTTACTTCGAGATTGATTATCGGTACCGGGAAGTATCGAAGTTTTGAAGAGATGAAGGCCGCGCATCGTGCTTCAGGCGCCGAAATGGTGACTGTGGCCGTGCGACGCGTGCCGCTTGATCGCAGTACTGAATCTTTCCTGGACCACCTTGATTCCGCGTTACAAATCCTGCCGAACACTGCCGGTTGCTATAGCGCCGAAGAGGCGATCC
>DATBMP010000249.1:0-8812 GCA_036554845.1 Pyrinomonadaceae bacterium | reverse complement strand
CGGTTGGAATCTACCAGATAGGAGCATCGAAGCTATTGATTTCATTAGGTTTGTAGCGGCTTTGCTGATTGCCAAAAACGTCTGTGCAGGCTATAATTACGCGTACTTTTTGAGTCTGCTAATTCGGTTTCCCGCGAGCATTAAAAACCACTTGTCTGGCAGCCAAAATATCAATCGAGATGGCTCAATTATGAAGTCGTCTGATGCTTGAAGACTGATGAAAACGCGCGTCGAAACCGCCGTGCTTCGCGAGGGCGGATTGTACTGGAAAGGTTGATAGATGGAAACAACTTCTGAACGCAACCACATAAACATTGAAGACGAGATGCGTCGTTCGTATCTCGACTATGCGATGTCGGTAATTATCGGGCGCGCGTTGCCTGATGTGCGTGATGGCCTGAAGCCGGTCCACCGCCGCGTGCTATGGGCCATGAATGAGCTGGGGAACACTCACAACAAGCCTTACAAGAAGAGCGCTCGCATCGTCGGCGACGTCATCGGTAAATATCACCCGCACGGAGACATGCCGGTCTACGACACCATTGTTCGTTTGGCGCAGGACTTTTCTATGCGCTATCCGCTGGTTGACGGCCAGGGGAACTTTGGCTCGGTCGATGGCGATGCTGCTGCGGCCATGCGTTACACCGAGATCAGAATGGCCCGGTTGGCCAATGAGGTTTTGGCTGATATCGAGAAAGAAACGGTCGACTTTCAACCGAATTACGATGAGTCTCTGTCCGAACCAAAAGTTCTACCAACCCGCATTCCTAATCTTTTGATTAACGGATCAGATGGAATCGCCGTCGGCATGGCCACCAAGATACCGCCTCACAATCTAACGGAAGTGATCGATGCGACCCTGGCGGTGTTGAAGAATCCGGATATCCAGCCTGAAGAACTTCTCAAGATTGTGACTGGACCAGACTTTCCGACCGGCGCTTTTATCTATGGTCGCACCGAGATTCGTAACTCATACCTCACCGGACGTGGCGTGCTGCAATTGCGCGCTCGTGCTGGAATCGATCGCATTGGTCGCGGCACCCAGGAACGTGACGCGATCGTCATCACCGAAATTCCTTTCCAAGTCAACAAAGCCCGTTTGATTGAGCGAATCGCGGAACTCGTAAATGAGAAGAAGCTCGAGGGGATCTCTGATCTTCGTGATGAGTCAGACCGCACCGGGATGCGCATCGTCGTGGAGCTAAAGCGTGATGCTGTGCCGCAAGTGGTACTCAACAAGCTCTACAAGATGACCCCAATGCAGTCGTCGTTTGGCGTGATCAATCTGGCTATCGTCAATGGTCAGCCACGAGTTCTAACGCTGAAGCAGATGCTCGAATGCTTCGTTGATTTTCGTCGCGAAGTTGTTCGTCGCCGCACCGAGTATGAACTGCGCAAAGCACGCGCACGCGCACACATTCTCGAGGGCTTAACTAAAGCAATTGATGCGCTGGATTTCATTGTGACGCTGATTCGAAACTCACGGTCGGTTGATGAGGCGCGAAACTGGCTCACCGGCACGCAGATGAACACGATGACCGAGGTAAAGGCCTGGAAGGGTGTTCCCACTGATGTCGCGCTGAAGACTTATATCGGAAAACTTCAGAAGGCGATGGAGCGACTCATGTTCTCGGAATTGCAGGCCCAGGCGATTCTCGATCTGCAACTACGACGAATCTCTGCGTTGGAACGCCAGAAGATCACTGACGAGTACGAGGGGATCATCAAACTGATTGCCGAACTCGAAGAGATTCTCTCCAATGAAAGGTCTTTGCGTCGTGTAATTTCAAAGGAACTCGAAGAGGTTAGGAAAGAGTTTGGGGATGCGCGTCGCACCGAGATCGTTGATGAAGGCGCCGAGTTTTCAATTGAAGATCTGATTGCAGATGAAGACGTGGCAATCACTGTCACCAACAGTGGATACATCAAGCGCACGCCCATCACTACCTATCAACGACAGGGACGGGGAGGCAAAGGTCGTTTTGGTGCTGCGGCGAAGAATGGAGACTTCGTTGAGCATCTATTCATCGCATCAACCCATGCTTACTTAATGGTCTTCACGGACGATGGCATGGTCTACAAGTTGAAAGTGCATGAGGTGCCGGACGCCGCGGCTTCGGCGCGTGGCAAGGCGGTCGTGAACCTCATCAGCATTCCTTCGGATCGCAGACTTGCGGGTGTAGTTCCGGTGCGCGAGTTTTCTGAAGGTCGCTACGTCGTAATGGTCACAAGGAAGGGCGTGATCAAGAAGACTTCGCTTGCTGACTTTCAGAACATTCGCTCGAACGGGATCATTGCCATCAACATTGACGATGGTGATCAACTGCTTGACGTGGTGTTGACTGACGGTACGAAACGGATCTTCATTGCGACTCACAACGGATTGGCGATTCGGTTTGATGAAAAGAATGTGCGACCGATGGGACGCGCAACCCGCGGCGTTCGGGGAATCGATCTAAGACAAGACGATTATGTCGTTTCGGTCTGCCCGGTTTCGTCAGATGACACGGAGCGCATGCTTTCAGTTTCCGAACAGGGTTACGGTAAGCAGACCGCAATAACCACTTATCGGTTGCAATCTCGTGGTGGAAAAGGCGTCATCAACATGAAGACGACGGAGAAGACAGGCAAGGTGGTTGCGGTCTTCCCGGTTGAAGATGATTCCGAAATCATGATCATCACGCAGCAAGGCAAGTTGATTCGCCTTGAGGCTGGTGACATACGCAAGACTGGCCGCAGTGCTCAGGGTGTGCGTTTGATCAAGACGGACGCTCAAGACATGGTGACGAGTGCTTCGCTTGTTGAAGCAGCAGCGGAAGAAGAGACTGAGGAAGCTTAAGTTATTGTCGATTGTCGATTGTTGATTGTCGTATTCATTGACCTGGTGCCCTAACTCTCAGGTTGGGAAGGGTGGTTTACCCCCGCCGTCGCAAGCTCTATTGATGCCTGAAGTTCGTCTTGCGCGACGGCGGGGGTAAACCACCCTTCAAAACCTGAGAGTTAAAGGGACCAGGTCAATCGAATACGATACTCGTCAATCGTCACACGACAATCGTCAATCTCCTACCTCTCTCCTTCAACCCAAACCTCGCCGTCCTCGAATACTTCCTTTTTCCAGATAGGTACGGTTCGCTTTAACTCTTTGATTGCCCATTCGCACGCCTCGAATGCTGCGCGGCGGTGAGGCGCACCGACGGAGATCACGACACTCGTTTCCCCGATTTCCAAACGGCCGATGCGATGGACGATTCCTATGTAGGCAATCTCGAATTGCCGATGCGCTTCAACTCCCAACCGCTCCATCTCTTTCAGAGCCATCGGCGCGTAGGCCTCGTAGTCGAGAAAAAGAGTGCGACGTCCTTTGGTCCATTCGCGCGCGTAGCCATCTAACGTCACGGTTGCCCCACATTGGGGCAGGACCACTCGGCGAGCTATTGCGCCCACATCTAATGGGTCTTGTGTGATTTCGAAAAAGTCCGGCGCAATCTCAGAATTCTCCGAGGAACCACCACTCACTGGAGGAAATACCGCGAGCTCATCACCATGGCGGATCTCCCGATCGCTTACGGCGTACTCCTCATTAACTGCAAACAGCAGTGAACGACCAAAGCGTTTCAGTTCCGGATAGGTGCGGAGGATCTCCGCAAAAGCATCAGCGGCATTCGACCCTGAGTTAAGTGCGAGTTCAGTCTCTCTTGTTCCCGCGGAATCCCGCGCGGCGCCAAAAAAGAGAACCTGCACTCTAATTTGATCGGCCGCACTCATTCGATGTCGATCCTCTTGCCGCTGTGACCATTGCCCTTTGCGAGCTGATGAATCCTGGCCCGCTCTTCATAAGTGCCCACTGCTCGCTCAAGCATGTCACTGAGCCGGTGCAGTCGTTCCGAAGTCGATCGAAGTTCGAGAAGTTCCTGTTTCAATTCGGATTCCATCTCCATCGCCGCCGCAACCAGAAACGAAAGCCTTTGTGAATCTGTATCGGTGATGTCGGGCAAGTTCGCGCGATCGTCGTTGATGGTCCGGATCGCGCGCGCAATTCGCGTAAACAGTTCGCCCACATGACGCGCGCGTTCACTGAGCGATTCAGTGTCTTCCTCGTCGTCTTCAAAAAAACTGACGCGCGCGACCAGATAGCTGTCGCCTCGGTCGACGTACTCGTCAACAACGTATCTGACTACTCCGACGGTAAGAATGTTGGACCGGCCGTCGGGGAGAGTTTGCGTTTCAGAAACTTCGGCGGCGCAACCGACATGGCCCACAGGAGGTGCTTCACGTTCCGCGGTGGTTGAATCGAAGTAAGAAAGGCCAAAAAGGTTATTGCCCGCACGAATATCTTCCAGCATTTGTCGATAGCGCGGTTCGAAGATGTGTAAGGGAAGTGGGACGCCGGGAAACAGCACGACGGGGAGCGGGAAGAGTGGCAGCTCGCGCACTCCTTTTATCTTTTCCATGGCCTCAGTCATCAATAACCGCCGAGCACAAAACTCGGATTACCCGGGCGAGCGCTGGCCCACAACTCGACTGCGCTCAGAACTAGCTATGAATTACTTTGGCCACATTATGGCAGACAAGTCTGGTGATTGACGATTGGCGATTGTCGATTGACGAATGGGGTGATTGCCGATTGCGAATTGTCGATTGACGATTGGGATTTACGATTGCCGATTGCGATGGTTTTCTGAGCCGCCAAAATACTTTTTTCCCGTGGCCGAACACAATCGACAATCGTCAATCGACAATAGTAAGCCCCCGTCCATCTCAAGCAGTGAATGGACGGGGGCTCGAGTGCTCCGCGCTCGGGGGAGGGGTACCCGTTAACGCGGTGCTGGATCGGCCACCATAGTTTAGGTGGGAGTGGCCGAATACTAAGAGGGTATTGGGGACCCTTACTTAGATTTCAAACAACTTCCAGTCGACGCGGTGCCATGCGACGCATCGTCGCGAGCAGGTGCTCAACATCAAATGGCTTATCAAGAAATCCATCCGCGCCGACTTCTGAGCAGGCTCGTTCTTTTTCGACCCCGCTCGCCGACATCACCAAAACTTTCGAAGCCGGGATGTGCGACTTGATGTACTCGATAATTCTCAAACCAATCTCCGGCGAATCGCTGGAGGGGGGAAGGTGGAGATCAAGAATCGAAACGTCGGGTTCGTAAATCTTCGCGCGTCTTACTGCCGTCTGTAGATCATTCGCGGTTACAACGTCGTAGTCGTCACAGAGCGTCCAGAAAAGTTGCTGTGTAACTGCGTCGTCATCGTCCACGATTAGAATCTTTGGCTTCATCCTGATCCTGTTCTCCTTAGCGTCCGCGGTCTTACTAGGCAACGCCCGTACCTCACCGGATCTTTAATACGGATGGGCCAATCAAGTCGGATTTGCTTGGAAATTTGCGTTCAAAGACAAACCAGCTGGTTAACGAGAAACCAATCGGATAGAGAAGTGTCTACTAATGTCTACTCAGTGGGACTAGTCAGAGGATCCAGACCCGAAGGACCGTGCGGAATTAAGGTTTTTTCGGCGGTGGAGGTTCATTTTCCGGCGGGAAGTCATCTTCGTCGATCTCGTCAATTACCTTCAATTCGGCGCCGAACTTCTGGTAACCGCGAAAACGGATCTGGTTGCGGGATTGCATAACCTGCCCGCGGTGGCTGCTGGTGATGAAGATGTTTGCCTGGGAAGGTAGCAGGTACTGCTTCTCACTAATCGTCACCCAGTCGTAGTCGACGATGCTGCTGGCCGCAGTAATCGGAAAGCCGGCGGGAATCTCCGTTGCAATCTGCTCAAAGCGAAGGATGCGACTGTTCTCTCGGTCTACCCAGACCCTTCCTCGAGAACCTACCTGGGCGACAAGATCACGATCAGCTTTTAACGTTAATTCTGAGTTTGGTTTCTTGACGACGAATTCATAGACCAGTGCTCGCCTGCCGCGCATAAGGTCGGTGTCAACCAGCTTGAATTCTGCCTGGGCCTGCGGCTTGAAGATGCTCGCCAACCCGGTCACATACTCGCCAGTCGAGGTCGAGCCGCCTACCAGATCTCCATACTCCTTTGTCTGTTTCGCTTCCTGAGACAGTGGCAATCCGTTTACGGTCAACACGCGATACTCTTCACCGGCGGTAGCGCGATAAGTAACCGCGATGGTCAAGTTGTCCTGCGGGATCCAGTTGCTGGTCTCTCCATAGGCCACGGCTCGTCTGATCAGCTGGCGCACCAGGAAGTCTGGCATCGCATTGGTTGCGGCGAGTGTTGCTTCGCGCGCGCGTTCCAATAACGCATTGGATTCTGCTTCGACCGGCATTGCAGAGGCAGTTGGATTTACACGCCTGCGTTCTGCTTCTTCGAGTGTGCGCCGAAGAACGGCATCGTTTCCACTTTTGGTAGCGACCAGCGAGCGCATTCCATTGGTGAGAGGGAAGCCGATTCCGCGCCGGCGTATTTCTTCGACAACTTCGTCGCGCTTGCTGGGATTTCTTGGAAGCTGGTAGACGAGAGAAACGACCTCTTTGCTGGTCAACGGAGGCTCAGATGTTTGGGCTTGTAGCGTTGGGGAAGCGGAGAACAACAGAAGGATAATGCCGATGAACTTGCTTGTCATAATAGTAAATCCGAGATCCTATGATAGGTGCATCAGGTCGCGATGTGTCAAATGAAGATCCGAGTGAGATAAGCGCATCGCCGACATAGGAAACTTAACCCAGTCTTTAACTCTGAGAATGCGGAACGTCGCTCCGCGAACCAGTGGAAACCCTGGCACTTCGAAATTTCGATGTCCCGTGTCACTAACGGTTGTCTTGAAGTTTGTAAATCAACAACAAAAGCTCCTGATCGCTGTTTTAAGAATGTCTACGCATGATTCCAATTCGGTGATTGGAACAAACTCACCAGTCCGATGTGCGACACGGATGTCTCCCGGACCGATAACGACTGCTTCGGCGCCTAACTCCATCATCTGTGCTGCTTCGGTACCGAACGCTACTGTTCCCGACCTCTTTCCGCTTGTCTCTTCGAGTAGTTTGATCAACTTCGAATCGGCAGAAGTCTCGTAACCGAAGTCAGCCCGCACAGTCTGGATCGAACAATCGAAGTTCGGATCATTCTGTCTCTCTGCATCAATCGCCTGGTTCACGAGTTCTTCTACCCGTGAGGAGTTCTGCCCCGGAATCGGGCGCCACTCGAGTGTTATTTGACACTCGCCGGGAATCACGTTTTTCGCGGTGCCTCCCTGGATTACTCCAACATTGAGCGTGGTGAATGGTGGGTCAAAGGCGGGGTGCTGTTCAGCTTCCAGTTGTTTTGCGACGTCTTCGATTCGCGTAACCAATCGCGCGGCGCTGAATATCGCGGAAACGCCGTATGCCGGATACGCGCTATGGGCCTCGCGCCCACGCAAGACAATTTGCGCCAGCGAATATCCTTTCCCGGCGCGCATCGGTTGAAGCGAAGTGGGTTCGCCGACAATGCTGTAACGCGCACGCAGTGGTCTCTCGGCTGCGAGACGTTTCGCGCCGAGTAGTCCAACCTCTTCATCAGCGGTAAAGATCAACGCCAACGCACGTAGCAGCTTCGCTGCACCAACGCTTTCGACTGCTGTCAAGGCCGCAGCTATGAATGCTTTCGTGTCACAGGATCCGCGTGCAAAGAGCTTTCCCTCACGTTCGGTCAGTGATAACGCTTCGGTCCATTTATCGTCGAATGGAACTGTGTCTGTGTGTCCAACCAGCGCGAGTTCAACCTCTGTCGATTGAGAAAACTCTGTTCCGGCTAATGCGACCAGATTATGTTTCTCAACTCCGAGTTCATCCAGGTAAGGAAAGCGCTTCACGCTGAATCCCAATCGCTCGCACCGTTCAACGAGGTAGTTCGCGATCTCCAAATTGGATCGTGAGGAGACGGAATTGATACTTACGAGTTCAGCTAAAGTGTTTTTGACATTCATCTTTGGTTAACTCCAGAGTCTTTTCTGGAGCTCTTGAAACTTCCGGACAATCTCTTCCTGATCCTGATGCTGGCCGTCTTTGACGATCATATTGCCACCTACCACGACGTCTTTAACCGCGGTTCTCGCCAACGAAAAGACCACGCTGGAAATGAGATCTTCGTTAGTGGCTCCTGCAACCGAGGTGTCATTCAGATCAATAGTAAAGAAGTCGGCAGGCTTTCCCGGACTGATAGTTCCGGTTTCAAAACCAATACTTGCGCCTCCCATTTCAGTGGCACAGCGATATAGATGTTTTGCTAAGGCTGACCGACTTTCATCGTTGTCAGGCGCCAGCACCACGCGCTCCAAACGTTGCAATCGCAGGTGGTACTCCAGTTCCCGTGCGTCTTCGAGCAGATCGATCTGCACGTGACTATCGCTGCCGAGCGACACTCTTACTCCCTCATTGAAATAGAGATTCACCGGCACCACGCCATCACCAAGATTGCGCTCGGTTGAAGGACAAGCGCAGACGATCGCTCGTGCTTTACCCAGTTGAGAAACATCTTCCTCTGTAACGTGAATCGCATGCACCGCGGTGAAGCGTTCGCTCAACAATCCTTCATCCCCAAGTACTGCAACCGGTGATCGACCATGTTCCCGGACACATGCAGCGACTTCCGCCGGTTGTTCCGCAACGTGCATGTGAACAACCATGCTATGCGTATCGCCAAACTGGATGATTCTTTTCAGATAAGGAAGCGAAACGGCGCGAACACTATGGGGTGCAATCCCAACCGTTACTGTTTCACTCTGTTCAGATCTTAGTTCCTCGAGATTTCGCAGGTAAATTTCCGGATCGCGTTCAATGAATCGCAGTTGCTGTGGGTTCT
>DATBMP010000229.1:0-8244 GCA_036554845.1 Pyrinomonadaceae bacterium | reverse complement strand
GTCCCTTTAATGCTCCCAAGCGTATCCAGTCATCGCCAGTGCCGACACGCGTTCCTTTGCTTGCCAGCTCCGGCCAGCGATCCAACCCCGGTCGAAAATGAATCCGCACCGTCAACTCACCCTTGCTGTGCAACTCACGATAGATCTCGAGTTGTTCGTCGTCGGACATGTCGCTGACATTCGTCACGCCGTACTTTCGTATCTCGGAGAGGGCGTTTCGCGTCTGTTGTGTACGTCGTTCACGCGAAAACCGGCGAGGAACCACGGCGTTGAAAAGCCGTAACACTCCCTTTCCTCGCATGTGTCCGGTTGGTCCATTTGCATCAGACAGAAACTCGACCTCTGGCGCGGCTGGTTTTGCAGGATCGAGTCCTGCGGCTCGAATTGCAGCGCGATTGGCAGCGAACTGACTGTCGTCAAACTTGCGAATGAATACCGGATAGTCTGCAGTTATCTCTTCGATTCTCCGCATATCGGGAGCAAATAGCTCGCGTTGTGCGCTGCCAGCACTGCCTTGCGACCACTGGTCATAGGCGCCCCAAAAACCACCGACGACCCACTCACCCTTGGGCAGCCGCGAAATGACGTCCTTCACACGCGTGACGAACTCATCCTGAGAACCCACGGCCATGATGTTGAATTCAAGAAACTGCGCTGCGGAGGCGAAGTGAACGTGGTTGTCGTTGAAACCTGGCACCACGAAACGACCTTTGAGATCGATCACCTGCGTTAGTGGTCCACGTGTCTTGAGCACGTCGCTGTTCGGACCAACAACAACAAACTTGCCGTCGGTGATGGCCACTGCCTGCGCGGTTGGCTTTTCGCTGTCCACTGTCCAGATAACTCCGTTGGTCAGGATCAAGTCAGCGTTTTTGCTGGTTTGAGCATTTACGGGAAGGACAATGGTTGTGGAGATTAACAACAGGGCCAGGAAAATTTGAGTTGAAGTTCGGAGTGCCATTCTGGATGTTGCCCTTCTTAGTGAGTTCCGCTTAATGGACGCCAGCGGTTTTCGGTCTATGGAGGTTCGACTTCAGCGTAAGTAGTAACTTGCGAAGAGTTCCTTTCTGAGGTTTCCATGGAGGTCCGTGTTAGGTTCAAGTTGAAGAACCACCCGGCTGAAGCCGATGGTGTCCGGCACTTTACCTATCCAGCTTCAACAGCGTATGCAACAAAACATTCGCGCCGTTTGCGATGTCTTCCGGCGTAGAGAACTCTTTCGGCGAGTGGCTGATACCGCCAACACTCGGTACGAAGATCATTCCCACTGGTCCAAGTCGCGCCATGTCTTGTGCATCGTGTCCAGCACCGCTCGGTAAAGTCCTGGTTGTCAGTCCGAGCTCTTTTGCAGATTCAGCGATCAGACCTCGAATCCGCTCGTCGGTTGGGGCCGGAATATTTACGTTAATCTCTTTGAAGTCAAACTTGGTTTTGGTCGCCGCAGAGATCTTCTGCGACTCAGCAAGAATCTTCTGATAGAGCGAATTGATCTTGGCCGCATCCAGATCGCGCAACTCTAAACTCAGTACGACCCTACCCGGAATCACATTCGGCGCACCGGGTAACGCCTGAATCCTGCCGACCGTGCCCACTTGTCGCCCTGGTTCGCTGGTAACGATGCGGTTGACGGCCTCGATAAATCGTGCTGCTGCCAAAAGTGCATCCTGCCGCTGGTCCATTCGCGTCGTTCCCGCGTGATTCGCAAAACCTTCAATGGTCACGTCCCACCAGTTGATTCCCACAATACCTTCAACGATTCCGATCTTGATCTTCTCAGTATCGAGCGTGCCACCCTGTTCGATGTGCAGCTCGAGATAGGCAGCAATGTCCCCACGCTTACGACGCACCCCGGCCAGCTTTGTGGGGTCGCCACCAAGAAAACTGATTCCTTCGCGAATGGTCTTCCCGCTGCGGCTGACTAGTTCCATTTCCTGCTCGGTCAACTCTCCATCGATTGCGCGGCTACCGATCAGTCCCCCTTCTTCGTTCTGAAAGATGATCACTTCCAACGGATGTTCAGTGGTGACATTGCTCTCAGCCAGGGTTTGTGCAACTTCAATCGCGCCCAGCGAACCAACTACACCGTCGTAGTTACCGCCTTCGGGAACTGAATCGATGTGTGAACCAAACAGGAGCGGTGGCAGGTTCTGGTTCTTTCCTGTGCGCCGTCCGATGAGGTTCGCCGCTGCATCAATGCTAACGTCAAGCTTCGCCGCTCGCATCAGACCCATCACGTATTCGCGGCCCTGTCGATCGGCTTCGCTGTAAGCGACGCGACTGACACCGCCTTGGGCGTTCTTGCCAAAGCTAGCCAATTCAGAAAGATGTTTGGCGATGCGCGCTCCATTTACTCTAAGGGCTGACTGAGCGTGGAGCTTAGGCACACTTCCAAGGGCCAAAACGGCAGCAACAGCACCGAGGCCGAAGTTGAACTCGCGACGTCCAAGGACACTTGACGTGTTTTTCATAAATTTGATCAACTCTCGTGAGGCGAGAATAGAAAAGTCCGTTACAGATTAACTACCGTTCGGGCTTGCCGCCGGCACGTAAGGAAGTGGTTATTTAGAAGTAGGCCAATTCAGCGCTCGGGAACTTCTGCAAACGCTAATTCGCATTCGTCACCACCCAATTGGTATTTCCCTGAATGACATTGTCCCGAGAACCATGCGTGATAAGCATTCTCCCATCGAATGGTCCAACATCGGTATAACTCACCCTGTTATTGACGATTCGGCTACGCGTCACCCCTTGTACGAGAAATCCCGGAGTACCTCCGCCACCAACATCCGTCAGCAGATTATCGACAACTGTGAGGTTCGAACCCTGGATATTGATTCCAGCTTGTCCGGTGCGAGTGATTGAGTTACCGCGAATGATTACGTCACGCATGGTCGTGCCAAAAACATAAATGCCGTTACTCAAAACATTCGTGATCACGCCGGTGTTTGAGCCTCCGATGATCGTGTTCCGTTCGATGAGGATATTACCAACAAACGGAGTACCAGAGCTTGCCTGAACGATTATGCCGTTGCCCGTTGGAGAGATCTCAGATCCTCTGACGTCGATGTAATTGTTTCTAATGATTACATTCTCGAGATGATCCGATCCTTCATTAACTTCCAGATCGATGTTCGAGCTGCCTGGTCCACCCTTTTGCCCGCTTGCCAGGAACTTGTTTCCTTCAAACAGAATGTCGCGCCCATTTACCAGCGCCAGATTCTGAGAAGCCACACGAGTAAACTGGCAGTTGATCACCTTCGAGTTCCGCGCAAAGTGACCATCTCGGCCGGAACCACCGAGTTGAATACCTATCGAATGCGTTCCATTGACCCAAACGCGATCGACCGTGCAGTTTGCACAATTCCCGAGAGAGATAGCTTGCGGCGCCGAGTTGAATTTTGAATTCGCGCCCTGGACCTGTATGTCCCGGATCAGCAGATCACTGTCAGGTGATCCGTTTCGGATCGACTGGTTATAAGCGCTAATAACGGTGAGCTGCCCGGGAGCGGTCGACTCCATTACGATAGCGTCCCAACCGGAACCAACAATCGATGTGCGTGCCTTCATGAGAATCGGAATTGAAGTAGTGCGCGTGTGATACGTTCCCTTGCCAAGACGAAGCGTATGTCCTGACGAGAGGATCACCTGAGTCGAGATCGTGCCGCCACCAGATACTACGATCTCACCAGTGGCTGTTCCGAGATCTTGATCGGCGGCATTGATCTTCGCACCCAGGTCGGCGCCGGGATATCGATTGGCGTTCACCGACCGGCCTCGCGTTTGGGCGCTGACTGAAGGTTCTAAAGCATACCCGAACATGAAAAGCGCGAGTAACAACAAACACGGAATCGAAAACATACTTCTTCTCATCTCATCACCTTGTCGAAGTTTCAAATTTCAACTGAAGTATTACTCGAAATGTTTGATGCGCGACAGTGGTTTAGGGAACAAAAATTCCGCGTGAACATCACGTTGCACTAAAACACACGAAATGACACTAGTAATTTCCAAATGGTGCATCTGCTCGTCGGTCAAGTCCAGCGCATGGCCCGGCGGGGGCCTCAACTTTCCGACCAGACCTCGTTTCTCTATAATCACTCCCGTTCCCAACTAATAGATTCCGGAGTCCTCTTCCATGCCAACAGCTAACCATGTTCAGGCCAAAGCTGGTGATGCGTTACTGCTCGTAGGCACCATGAAAGGTGCGTTCGTTCTTCGTTCTGACGCGACCCGAAAGAACTGGGATGTAGGTGGCCCATACTTCCCGGGCCGAGCGATCTACGCAATGACTTACGACAATCGCAATGGTCGCAACCGACTTTGGGCCGCTGTTAACAGCTCGTTCTGGGGTTCTTATTTAAGCTCGTCAGACGATTTTGGAAAGACGTGGACCGAACCCGAAACTTACGGCGTAAAATTTCCCGCTGAAACCGAAGCGTCAGTAAAACAGATCTGGCAGATTGTTACTGGCAATGCAAACGAACCCGAGACTCTTTACTGCGGGGTCGAACCTGCTGCGCTGTTTCGGTCAGATGATGCCGGTGAAACGTGGTCGTTGGTCCAGGGCCTTTACGATCATCCTCACCGTCCACAATGGCAGCCCGGTGGTGGTGGTCTCTGTTTGCACACAGTTCTTCCTGATCCAAACAACAAACAGGCTATGCACATCGCCATCTCAACGGGCGGCGTCTATCGAACTGACGATGGCGGGCACAACTGGCAAGCGCGAAATGTGGGTGTGCGGGCACAGTTTCTTCCACCTGAGAATTGGTACCCGGAGTTTGGCCAATGTGTGCACAAGATAGTGAGCCATCCGAATAATCCCAACCGCCTGTTCCTCCAGAATCACTGGGGTCTTTACAGAAGTGACGATCGCGGAGATACATGGACGGATATCGCGAACGGCGTCCCTTCTGATTTCGGGTTTGCTCTGGACATAGATCCCAATGCCCCCGACACGGCCTACATCATTCCGCTTGAGTCTGACGAGTTTCGCTGTACTCCCGAGGCCAAGCTGCGTGTGTATCGCACCCAGAATGCTGGTGCGTCTTGGGAGCCGCTGGCAAATGGATTACCGCAGGAGAATGCATTTGAAACTGTCTTGCGTGACGCGCTGGCCACCGACGAGCGAAATCCCACGGGGATTTACTTCGGAACGCGTAACGGAAAGTTGTTTGGCTCGAGTGATGCAGGCGCTTCCTGGCAAACGATTGAAGAGGGATTGCCGGCAGTGGTTTGTGTCAAGACAGCCGCCGTTTAGAACAAAAGGGATCGCCTTAAAGGTTTAATTACTCGATAAGCCGTCTTTGTAGCGGCGAGACCTGGGGGCTGCGGCTTCCGAAAATCGAGAAACTAAACCGAAAGAGGAACCATGAATCACACAAACAAACAAAGAATTCTGTTTTCGTTGCCAACGCTGGTTCTGTCCCTAATGATAGGCAATGCTCTGTCTGTTCAACCGGCGCGCGCTCAGGAAATGAAGCTCGTTGAATTTCACATGGCCGTGTTGAAGGTTGGCCCGAACTGGAAAGGTATGGACGACGAGGCACATAAGAAGGTGCACGCCGAGCACATCACCTATTTTGAAGATCTCGTGAAGTCGGGCCGAGCGGTGCTGGGCGGCCCGTTTACGGATGAAGGCGAAATCAAAGGCGTGATCGTGTTTCGCGCCAAGAATGCAGACGAAGCACGCACGTGGGCTGAAAGTGCTCCGGCGGTGAAGAGTGGATACTTGATTGCTGAGATGCATCCATGGTGGTCCGCAGAAGTGATGAAGCCGGCGAATGTCCCGCTAAAGCTCACCAAAGCCTACTTTGCCTTTCTTACTCGTGGTCCAAAATGGACGCCTGAGCGCACAACGGAAAGTGCTGAAATTCAGAAGGCACACATGGCGAACATTAACCGGCTCGCTGAAATGAAGAAACTGGTGATCGCTGGTCCGTTTGGTGACAACGGAACGTTGCGGGGAATCTTTGTTTTCAAAGTCGGATCTTTAGAAGAAGCAAAACAGTTGGCCGACACCGATCCAGCAGTTCAAGCAGGACGATTGGCCCTCGAAGTTCGCCCCTGGTTGGTCCCGGATGGAATGCTGCCGTAGTGTGACAAGCCCCGCATCGAACCGGTGCTGATTCTTAAGTCCGGTGATCAACTTGACTCCCCACTTTGTTAGATTGATACCGACTAACATCAAATGATTACCATCAGCATCACCGGGTTTCTTATCGACTTTACCAACGGTCAACGGCAGATTCGACTAAACTCGAACCATTCAACTATCGGCGGCACGCTGGAACAGTTGTGGAGCTTGCATATGGGACTACGCGATCGGGTGGTCAATGAACAAGGACAGTTGCGACAACACGTCAATATCTTTTTGAATACCGAGAACGTGCGGCGTCTTCAGTCATTAGAGACACCAGTTAAAGACGGTGATGAGATAACCATTCTCCCGTCAGTTAGCGGGGGTTGAAAGGTGACGAGCCAACTATCTCAATTCTTGATGCGTTGAAACAAGGTAAGACGGCGCTCGAGATTGCGCGCAAGGGGCCTTGCCTCAAGAGTCTGAAAACCGACTCTCATTCACACCGGGCTTTAGCCCGGTGATCAGGAGGGACTACGATGGACTAACCGTTTTAACGGTTTCTCGATGAGCTGAAAGCTTTTGGTGGTGAAAAGGTTACGAATTATTGAAAGGTAGAAACCGTTGAAACGGTTGGTCTTCTCAGTCCCGTCCCTAGTCACCGGGCTGAAGCCCGGTGTGAATGAGAACGACTTTTAGGGCAAAGCCCGCGTAAGTAGTATCGTTAAACTGTGCGAGTACTCCGATCGTCATTCCCGAGAGGCGGAAGCAGATTGAGCAAGGATGCCGAGCGGTGAGTGAAATACTCGCGCAGTACTGATTGCTAAAGAGATTTTCTGACTAGGGGGAAGAAATGAAAGCGACTTGGAATGGAGCGACGTTAGCCGAGAGCGACAAGACCATCGTGATTGAAGGCAATCACTACTTTCCTACCGACTCAGTACGTCGTGAACACCTGCAGGAGAGTAATACGCATACAACGTGTCCCTGGAAAGGCGAGGCTAGCTACTACAGTGTTGTCGTGGATGGCCAGACCAACAAGGACGCGGCGTGGTACTACCCGGATCCGAAGCCGGCAGCAGCCGAAATTCGTGACTACATCGCATTCTGGCGCGGAGTTAAAGTTGACGCGTAAGCTGATCGGCCCGTTTAGAGCTGGAACCATTTACGTCCTTCACCCGTATAAACCAACGCCATGTATTGTCCTACCTGTGGTTCTGAAGAACGTCAGCTAAGTCAGTACTGCCGTGCCTGTGGTACCGACCTTCGCGCCGTAAGGGTCACGTTAGAACGACCAGATGCGGTGACGGCGTCGGCGGTTAATGCTCGCGACCACATCAGTCGGGCCATTGCCGACAAGATTCGCGAGACAAAGTCGCCGAGTGATCTACAGAAGGTTGCTGAAGAGGTACTACCCGAGATTGAGAAGTTCCTGGAATCGCCTCAAGAAAGGCGTTTGCGTCGCATTCGCGCGGGAGTGGTGATGTCGTTTATTGGGTTGGGCGCGACGGCCGGCGGTCTGATCGCGAGCCTGCAGGATTCAGAACTTCTTATCCTGACTCTTCCTGGCCTTGTTGCTTTCTGTATCGGTCTCGCAGTGATTATCAACGGCATGATGTTTACGTTGCCGCAAAAAGAGCTGGCCAACCGTGCTGCGGACGCGTTGGGCCAGCGCATGTTGGACGCAGGCTCCAAAGACGCGCTGGCTGCTGATACCTCAGGACTCGCCGTTGCTCCAAATCAATTTCCCGCGGAATCGTCCGTCGCGTTTGGATCAGTTACGGAACACACCACCAAGCACCTCGCGGATAAGCACTAGGTTCCCAACTGTTCTGGACCGCGAATCAGGTAAAGTCTCGAATGTCTTTGAAGGGTGTTTGTGAGTCCGCAAAATCGGGACGGTAGTAATGTGAGGCACCATCAAACTCTTGTAGCCAACCCTCTTCCATCTGCAATTCATCCAGCAATCCTACAGCCTTCAACCACTCTGATTCGCTGATACGACGCGAGAGAAGAACGTAGCGTTGATTCGTTGCCGCTTGGTGCGTAGCGTAGTACTGGGCCATCAACGAAATTGCCACCTTGGGACTAAGAGCACTACGGATCCACTGCAAAGATTCTTTCACGCCGGCGATATCATTCGGTAGCACGAGTAGCCGAATAAG
>DATBMP010000300.1:0-7763 GCA_036554845.1 Pyrinomonadaceae bacterium | reverse complement strand
GATCATGCAAAAACTAGCCGAGATTTGTGTCAGACGTCCCGTCTTCGCGACGATGCTGATCCTGAGTCTGACGGTGGTTGGTCTCTTCTCCTACAACTCGCTGGGGGTCGATCTGTTTCCTAAGATCGATCTACCTACCATCACTGTGACGGTAGTTAATCCAGGTGCCTCGCCCCAGGAAATCGAGACGGAGATCACCGATCAGATCGAAGGCGCGGTTAACACGATTGCCGGTATCGACGAACTGCGATCCACCTCAGTCGAAGGCGTGTCGCAGGTATTCATCACCTTCCTGCTCGAGAAGGATCCCAATGTGGCTGCGCAGGAAGTGCGCAATAAGATCGACCTGATCACTAACGATCTGCCAGTCACCGCTGAAGAACCGATTGTTCAGAAACTGGATACCGATGCAGCACCCGTAGTCAGGATTGCGGTCTCGGCCCCCAGATCGTTGCGTGAAGTCACGGACGTCGCTGACAAAAAGATCAAAGAACAGATCGAATCAATAAACGGTGTCGGTGATGTTCAGATTATCGGAGGGCGCGAGCGCGAGATTCAGATCTGGGTTGATCCCGACAAGCTACGCGCATTCAACGTAACCGTCGGTCAGGTAGCCGACGCAGTTCAAGCGCAAAACATGGAGGTACCCGGCGGACGGGTTGATGAAGGCGCGCGTGAACTGACGGTCCGCACCATGGGCCGCATCGTGGAACCCGCCGAGTTCAACAATCTGATCGTTGCTAATCGCGGAAGCTATGAGGTGAAACTCAGCGATGTGGGATACGCCGAGGATGGTGCTGAAGAACCACGTACTGAAGCGAAGCTGAATGGCCAACCTGCAGTCACGATCATCGTTTCAAAGCAATCAGGTGAGAACACAGTTGCGGTTGCTGATGCTGTCAAAGCGCGTCTCAATGAAATTCAGCCTACCTTGCCTCCAGGATTCAAAACCGAGGTCGTCGGCGATCAGTCGGTCTACATCAAAGCTTCACTGAACTCGATCCAGACGCACCTGATCGAAGGAAGCATCCTGGCCGCAATCGTGGTGTTCGTGTTCCTTTGGAGTTTCCGCTCCACGATGATCGCCGCTGTGGCAATTCCCACCTCATTGGTGGCGACGTTTGGTCTGATGGCCGCGATGGGCTTTACGCTCAACAACATCACGATGCTCGCCTTGACGTTGATGGTGGGTATCGTGATCGACGACGCGATCGTGGTGTTGGAGAACATCTTTCGATTTATCGAAGAGAAGGGAATGCCTCCATTTCAGGCGGCCATTGAAGGCACTCGGGAGATCGGGTTGGCGGTTATGGCAACCACACTCTCGCTGCTTGCTGTCTTTTTGCCGGTTGGCTTCATGGGAGGCATCGTCGGTCGGTTCATGTCGTCGTTTGGCTTGACCGCTTCATTTGCCATCGCCGTCTCGTTATTGGTTTCGTTCACGTTGACGCCGATGCTTTCGGCCCGATTAATAAAGCGCAGCAAGGCGCAACCGGACGCCGACGGCGAGAATGGGGCCCACGGTTCAAAAGAGTCTCGTTTCTACTCCCCCATCGATCGCACCTACACCCACATGCTTAAGTGGTCCATGGCCCATCGTTGGGTGATTGTGTTGGCGTGCGTTGTAGTGATCTTGAGCATCGTTCCGCTGTTCATGTTTGTCGGCAAAAACTTTTTGCCAGTGGACGATCAGTCCCAGTTCGAACTTAACGTGCGCGCTCCTGAGGGTTTTACCCTCGGGGCAACATCTACTTTGGCCGAGAGGATTGCTAAAGATATTCACGCTTTGCCGGGTGTTACCGACACGTTAACGACGATCGGTGGCGGACAACAGGAACAGGTGAACGTGGCCACCATCTACGTCAAGCTCTCGCCAATCGACGAACGCGACTTGACGCAGGACGAATTGATGGTCCGTGCACGCAACGAGGTGCTGGCCAAGTACCTGAAGCAGTATCCCGGGCAATTGCGGACAAGTGTGCAGCAGGTTGCAGCCATCTCAGGCGGCGGGTTTCGTAATGCCGACATCCAGTACGTCATCAATGGTCCAGACCTCGGCAAATTGACGGAGTACTCTAATGCGTTGATAGAAAAGATGAAGACGATCCCCGACGTAGTAGACGTGGATTCGACTTTGATTACGGGCAAACCTGAAGTGCGCGTCGTGATTGATCGTGCCAGAGCAGCTGACCTGGGTGTTCGCGTTGGTGACATTGCAACGGCGCTGAACATTCTTGTCGCTGGTCAGAAGGTCTCGACGTTCAACGCCGGTACGGACCAGTACGATGTTCGCGTCAGGGCCATCGGGGAATCACGCACCAGTGTTGAGGGTTTGAAACGCATGATTGTCTCGTCGAGCAAGGTTGGTTGGGTGAGTTTGGACAACCTGGTGCGACTCGAAGAAGGAACTGGACCATCGGCAGTTGATCGTCTCAATCGTCAACGACAGGTGATGTTGCTTGGCAACGTCAAGCCGGGAGGCTCTCAGGCAGCAATCATCGAGCAGCTCAACACTTTCGCGAAAGAGATCAATATCGACAACGAATATAAAACAGGCTTAGCAGGACGCTCCAAAGAGTTGGGCCGGGCAGGTTACTACTTCATGCTCGCCTTCGTCCTGTCGTTTGTATTCATGTATATGGTCCTTGCAGCACAGTTCGAATCGTTTATCCACCCGGTAACGATTCTCTTGACGCTGCCATTGGCGATTCCTTTCGGAATTCTGGCCCTGCTTGCGACGGGGCAGACGGTGAATATATTTTCCGGGCTTGGTTTGCTGTTGCTCTTTGGTGTGGTGAAAAAGAACGCGATTCTGCAGATCGATCACACGAATCACCTGCGCTCGCAGGGAATGGAACGGCTCGAAGCAATCATCCGTGCAAATCGCGACAGGTTGCGGCCAATTCTGATGACTACGATTGCCCTGGTTGCCGGCATGTTGCCACTGACGATCTCTAGCGGACCGGGCGCTGGTACGAACCGTTCGATTGGTGTCCTTGTGGTAGGTGGGCAAACACTCTGTTTGCTGTTGACGCTCCTGGCGGTGCCAGTCTTCTACTCGTTATTTGACGATCTTGCGAAGAGCAGGGTTTGGGGTGTGGTTGGAAATGGTTTCAGTGGTGCGATGGCGAAGGTCAGGCGCAAAACTGCGAGCGCCACGGCATCGCTCATCGGTTTAATTTCGAAGCAGTAGACAAGGACGTTGGGACGATCATGTTTGGAACTGAATTGAACACGACGAAACATCAAGCAGCAATTTTCCGCGCATTGATCTTGACCGGCGCTTGCTTCTTCTCAACCGGTGGTTACGCGCAGGAGCCATCCCCAACACCGGCGCCTACGCCTACAGTCGAGAGCCAACTCGATGTGCCGCCCGTTGCGCCCGAGTATCGCGCGCCCCAGTCGCCGCTGCCGGAGTTGGAACGCGTCGGAGTCGATCTTGACAAGCAACAGCCTCTGTCACTTCGCGAAGCGCTGGGCCTGGCGCTCGAGAATAACAAGGACATCGAAGTCGCACGTCATAACGTGAAGATTGCAGAGTTTGATCTGTTCGGGGCACGAGGTGTTTACGATCCCAGATTTAGCACTACGTCCTATTACGAACGGATCAAAACACCGGTCTCGAACTTTTTGAGTGGTGGTTCAAACGGAATTATTACGACCGATGATTTCACCACGAACAGTCGGTTAGAGGGAGAGACACCAAAATTTGGCGGCAGGTATAGATTCGATTTCTCTTCTATCCGACAGTCTACGAATAATCAGTTTACCGGGCTGTCTCCAAACTACCCGACAGCACTGACCTTTACTTACACACAGCCTCTCATTCGCGGTCTGACGTTTGACGCCAACAGGCGGCAGATTGAGATCGCGAAGAAGAACCTTTCACTAACCGATTCGCAGTTCCGTCAGCGCGCGATTGAAACGATTACAAACGTGCAACGTGCTTACTGGGATCTGGTTTTTGCGCTGCGGAACCTTCAAATCCAGCGCGACGCAGTTCGCGACGCGCGCCTCCAGCTTGAACACAATAAGCGACTGGTGAATCAAGGAACGCTCGCGCCAATTGACGTTGTTGCGGCGGAAGCACAGGTCGCGCGTTTTGAAGAGAGTGTGTTTGCGGCGCTCGAAGGTGTCTCGCGCGCGGAGAATGTTCTGAAGAGCCTGATTGCCGAGAATCGAAATGCCGGGATTTGGGCGCGGGCGTTGATTCCGACCGATGCGGTTGAACTTTCACCGGCGCGAGTCTCATTGCCCGAAGCGATGAAGGTTGCGGTGGAGAACCGTCCTGAGTTGCAGCAGTCGACCGTCGCTCGCGAGATAAACGAGATCGATCAGAGGTTCTTCCGTGATCAAACTAAGCCTGCGGTTGATCTTGTTGGCAGCTATGGTGTTGTGGGCCTGGCTGGTAACGTCAGCGACAATGCAATTAATCCGTTCTCATCGACTGCGCAGATTCGTGACCGTGTTAACGAACTGTCAGTACGTGAAGGTCTGCCGCCATTACCCGAGCCGCCACCACAGACCTTTCCTCCAAGTCTGATCGGCGGTTATGGCCAATCGCTACAAAACCTTTTTGGAAATCAGTACAACAACTTCCGTGTCGGCGTGCAGATCAGTTTGCCGTTGCGCAATCGAACCGCTGAAGCACAGTTGGGCCGATCGCTGGTGGAGGGAAAGCGCATTGCTACGCAGCGCGAACAGTTGGAGCAGGTGATTCAGGTAGAAGTACGCGATGCGCTCCAGTCGCTCCAGAGTGCGCAAGCGAGGTTGCGAGCGGCGGCGATTGCGCGCGAAGCAAGTGAGAAGCAATACGAGAGTGAGAAGAGAAGACTTGATGCGGGTCAATCGACGGTGTTTCTGGTGCTGGAACGGCAGACGGCCTTTACAGGAGCGCGCGGGGATGAGCTAAGAGCACAGACTGAATTGAACAAGGCGACGGCGGAGTTGCAGCGTGCGATGGGAAACGCGTTGACGGCAAACAGTGTGGTGGTGAAGGTTGAGAATTGAGGGGGTAGGAGTTGGGATTGCGGATTTGGGATTGGGATTTGGGATTTGGGATTTGGAAATTGGGAATTGGAATTTGGAATTTGGATTTTGGATTTAGGAATCCGTCTGTTGTTAGTTGTTAGTGGCTGTGACCCAAGATTGCAGGTTGGGAAGGGTGGTTCACCCCCGCCGTCGCACTTACTTGAAGCTACGAGATTTGCTATCGGCTCAATAACCAGTCAAATACAGCAATTGTAACAGCGGGGGTGAACCACCCTTCCCAACCTGAAATCTTGGGTCACAGCCACTAACAACTGACAACAGACGGATTCCTAAATCCAAATTCCAATTCCCAAATTCCAAATCCCGATTCCCAAATATTCCCAAATCCCAAATTCCAAATTCCAATTCCCAAATTCCAAATTCCAATTCCAAATTCCAAATCCCAAATTATCCCAAATCCGAAATCCGCAATCCGCAATCCCAAAACCGCAATCCGAAATCCGCAATCCCAAATCCGCAATCCGCAAATCTCTTATCGCCCCACCTACCCCCCGCTCTGTGGTCCCTCCAACGAAGTCCGTCGCTTCTTCTCGTTCTGCTCGCGTCGCCACTGTCTGATGAACAGAGCTGACGCAGTCACCGCAAAGATCAAAAGAAAGAGCATTACGGCCAGGACGACTAACAACTCTGCTTGTGCTGCGTCGTTTGACATTTGAACTCCTCAGAGATTGCCAATTGCCATCGTTTGATTGCCAGTTGCCAATTATTGATTGCTCTCTCCAAAAAAGGCTCGTCACCGTCAATGTCAAGATCGGATCCACGCGTTATGCCAGTTTGCATTCAGGGCGCTACGCTCGTGGTACCAACGATTAGGCCATCAAAGGTCAAATCGACAATCAGCAATCGTCACTCGTCAATCGTCATTGTCTATCGCAACGGTTCCACAACGGCCCACAACGGCCAGTGATCTGAGATATCGATTTCTTGATCAATACCATGACGATGACTCTTAAAGCCTCGCAGCCACATCCAATCGAGTTTCAGTTTCAAATCAAACAGCAGCAAGCGCCGGCAAAAGGTCGAGTCGCCATTAAATGGAGTGTGGAAGTTCGCGCTCTTAAACAGCTTCCTGGTGTCATCGCCCGAACCCGGTTCCCACGTATTCAAGTCGCCAAGAATAATCGCGGGCATCTCCTTTGGATAATGGGCAAGGTCGTCGAGTACGGCCTGCATCTGCTCGATCTTCTTCTTCGTCGCAATCCTGGTTTCCGAGTGGACTGAATAGATTCGAAACCGCGTCTTGCCCACTTCGATCGTGGCGCCTATTGCAGCCCGGCGACGCTTTCCTGGTCCAGGATGCGGCAACACAATGCGGCGAACATCCATCAGTTCGTAGGGGCTCAACAAGGCGACGCCGGTCTCTTCTTCTTTGCCGGCTTTTGGCCCAGGTGGCGCCGCCCAGGCATAGTGCAAATTCAACTCCTGGGCGATGCGGAGAGCATTATTTTGGTTCCCACTGCGTTTCTTTCCGCGATCAACTTCCTGCAACCCGAGAACAGTGCTGCCTCCAATCTCAGCATCCTCACGAAATAATTTGATCAACTCCTGAAGTTCTTTACCGCCGCGCCAGCGAATGTTGTACGACACGATCTTCAATTGAGTTGGCGCTGCCGTTGTTAACGGTTCGAGTGAAACCTGCGAACCTCGGCCAACCTCGAGCAGTGCCCCATCGTCGTTTGATTTTGAGTGGGCACTCTTGGAAGAGTTCTGCGGGTTCGAAATCGCGCTGGACCAAACCAGCAAGAGGCATAAAAGCAGCAACCGGCTCGCAAATATCAGCTTCATAACTCACCCTTCCCTGCACTTTAAAACTCGAGACAAAGACCGTCATGTGCTTCGATCGTCTGTCCTGACCAGAGGGCCTTTGCTTCCGCAGCGACGTCGATTCCGTCCCACTCGGGATACAGATGCGTCAAAACTAGTTTGCCGGGTCTTGCAGTCTTAGCAATTGTCATCGCGTCCGACAATTGGAGGTGTTTCTCCACCGGCTTGTTCGCACGAAAAGAACACTCAAGTAGCAGCACGTCAGCATCGCGTGAAAACTCAACTAAGTGATCCGAGAAACCGGTGTCCGAACTGTAAACGATTGACGTTCCGTTTTCTTCCGTAAGCCGAATCGCCATGCTCTCGTCGGTGTGAGGTGTTGAAAATGTGCGCGCAGATAGACCTGGGAGCGGAACGAATCCAGCATTAGGCTTCACTTCAAAAAGTTCGAGGGGAAATGGCTGATTGAGAAAGCCGTAATTGTTTGAGTGATCGACTGCTTCAAGAATGCGCTTCAACCCTTCCGGTCCAAAAACGATGAGCGGCTTTCTTCTTGATTGAGTTTGCGGCGCCCACTTGAGCCCAAACAGGAATGGCGCCAACCCTCCCATGTGGTCCAAGTGGAAATGGCTAACCCAGATCGCGTCGAGTTCTGCCCAATCGAGTTTTTCCTGGGCCGCGCGATGCGCAGCGTCCGCACTCACGTCAAGCAACATCGTTCCGTTCTCAGTCTCCAACCAGAAAGCGGCCGATGCTCGGCGTGGATGCGGCACAGAAGTGCCCGATCCGAGAACTACAAGTTTCATCGAACTGTGGTAGGGGGACCTTTCGGCGGTAGGCTACAAAAGGGACAGGGGTGAGTCAATGCGGATGTGGTTGGTTGTCAGTGGTTAGTTGTCTCTCTTTGTCTCAGCGCTCCTTTGAATTGAACAAGTGCTTCAAAAGGA
>DATBMP010000224.1:0-4276 GCA_036554845.1 Pyrinomonadaceae bacterium | reverse complement strand
GGCGCGACCAAGTGTGTTTCCGTTGTTGTCTCGCACTCTTTCAAACGCCACCGCAAGATTGAACTGCCGCCCCGTTGCCCGACTCTTGCCCGTCGCGATCACCCGCGCGTGGGTTTCACCTTCAGGCACTCCCACTGCTCCTTCATGAGGATGCGCAGGGAAAAACTCGATCAACCCAGTCGGTTTGCGCAACAGTTCATGAACCGGCTCTGAAGCATTCACTCGCTGATAATCACCGTTGGCGCCGGAATGGTAGTTGGGCCAGCTAATAGTTTTGTTCTCTTGATCATCAGCTACGTGACGCGACGCATCCGGCTCAGTCTGCTTAGTATGAAAGAAGTGCGCGCGGCCAACTCCGCCGAGCGTGCAAAGCGAACAACCAAGATCCTGATGATCACGTGTCGTCAGAATGCCGCCGCCCCTCTGTCGGAAACGAGTGATGCCTTCACAGTCCGCAGTGCTCAATCCATCTCCCGCATCTACAGCAAACAACCAGAGTTGATCAAAATCAGCAGTGTCTAACTTGCTGAGAAGCGGATCATTGCCTTCGGAATCTGTTTCCCGATCCCGAGCGGTCACGCTAAACAGGGCCTGGCCTTGGTGATCCGTTTGCGATGCGAGGTGATCGCGAAGCAACGAGAACCGCCGACTATTCCAATCGTCCTCAATAGGAGGAATCGTTGTTTGCAGAAGTATTCGCCTGTGTCCGGGCATAATTCTTTCAACTTTCCCAAGGAGTAGACGTCAGTTTAACCCTGACGAGGGTCGCAACAAACCACACGCGCTTTGATGAGCTAACTCATGTCACCGCTTTTTAAATGATTGCACGGCTCTTTGCTCTGAAATAGACTTGGCCCGCTCATCCACCTTGGATCCACTCGCCCATCTCGATGACCTCTACTGAAACTCAGCGCGTCAATATCAGGACCGAGGCAATTGCTGGCATCACAACTTTCTTCACGATGGCCTACATCGTGGTTGTAAATCCCGCAATCATCGCAACTGAAGGAACCGGAATGGCATTCAGCGGCGTGATGACCGCCACGGTCCTGATCTGTTTTGCGATGACGTTGCTGATGGGCCTCTATGCAAAGTTGCCGTTTGCGGTTGCTCCGGGGATGGGCATTAACGCTTTCTTTACCTACACGATCATCCTGCAGCAGGGAGTCTGGTGGCAGACGGCGCTGGGAATAGTCTTCTGGTCGGGAGTTCTCTTTCTACTTATTTCTCTTACGCGAACTCGCGAGACGATAGCGAAAGCAATACCGACTGAACTGCGACTTGGTACGGCAGCAGGAATCGGAATCTTTCTCGCCTTCATCGGTCTTCGAAATGCGGGGATGATTGAGGCCGATCCAGTGACGTTTGTGCGGCTCGGAACGCTGGGATTACCGGCCGTGCTAGCCATCGCTGCGATGGGCATCTCGGTTCTGTTACTTACGCGAAAGAGTCCGTTTGCCTATCTGGCTGGCATCTTCGTCGCGTCGTTGATCGGATGGGCGCTGGGCCTGGTAAAGACGCCGGAACGAATGTTCAGCGCCCCTGACTTTCAGACTGTCTTTCTTAAACTGGATATTTTTGGAGCGCTGAAGTTGTCTTTGCTCCCGGCAATCATCGCGGTGCTCTTCACCGATCTGTTTGATTCGATCTCTACGTTCATTGGTGTGGCCCATGCCGCGGATATGCTTGACGAGAACGGTGATCCGAGGAATCTCAAACAGGGCTTAATTGTGGATTCGTTTGCAACGTTCGGAGCTGGACTTGCGGGGACCTCACCCGGAACCGCTTACATTGAAAGCATGGCTGGAATTAGTGCGGGTGGGAGAACTGGTTTGACGTCAGTGTTCACCGCGTTCTGTTTTCTTCCGTGCTTCTTTCTCGCGCCACTGGCAGGTGCTGTGCCGATTTTTGCGACTGCGGCGGTTCTGGTGTTGGTGGGTGCTTCGATGTTTCACAGCATCGGAAAGATAAACTTTGTGAAGATCGAAGAAGGCCTGCCGGCGTTTCTGACGATGATCTTGATTCCGCTTACGTTTTCGATCACGCAGGGAATACTTTGGGGCTTCATTGCACACACGGGTCTATACCTGATGGTTGGGCGCTGGCGCGAGATTCACCCGATGATGTATGCACTGACTGTGATTGCGGTGGGCTTGTTGATGATCGAGCATAGTGAGGTGTTTGGGTTGCTGCATGGATGAAGAAACAAGAACGTTTTATTGGCGATTGACGATTGATAGCATTCCGGAACTGGCATTGGCAATCATCAATCGGCAATATCGAGTTACCGTGATTAGAGGTTCGACATTTTCCTCAGCCCGAGGTAACTCAACCTAAGGCTTGCGTTTCTGCTAACCTGTCCCCATCAAAATCAATGGAACTCGTCGGCAAATCAATCCCACGCAAGGAAGGCCGGAAAAAGGTCACCGGCACGGCCCTCTACATCGACGACCTCACATTCCCCGGGATGATCCACGGAGTCACTATTCGCAGCTCATGCGCGCATGGAAAGATCAAACAGATAAAGTTTGCAGGCAAGCTTCCCTGGAACGAGTTCACCATTGTGTCGGCCCAGGACGTTCCGGGTGCCAACTACGTTTCACTGATTTTGAATGACCAACCTTACCTGGCCGACAAGTTCATAAATCACCCCGAAGAGCCCATCCTTCTCGTGGCACATCCGGATAAATATCTTGTTGAGCAAGCACGCGAACACGTTCAGATTGAGTTCGAAGAGTTGCCCGCAGTTTTTTCACTCGCAGACTCTTTAGAGAAGCGAGAGATCATCTGGGGCGACGACAACATCTTCAAATCGTTTCTGGTTGATAAAGGAGACGTGGACCAGGCTTGGGCCAGCGCCGACTTTATCGTTGCGGGCGAGTATCAAACGGGTGCGCAAGAGCAGCTCTACATCGAAAACAACGGTTGCATCGCGATCGCTAACCCTAATGAAGGTGTAACGGTATGGGGCTCGATGCAGTGTCCCTACTACGTTCACAAGTCACTGGTGAAGTTGTTTGACCTGCCTGACGACAGGGTCCGAGTTATCCAGACCGAAACGGGTGGCGGTTTTGGTGGAAAAGAAGAATACCCGTCGATGATCGCGGGTCACGCAGCACTGCTTGCCTGGAAGTCAGGTCGCCCCGTGAAGCTTGTTTACGATCGCGCTGAAGATATGGTGGCAACCACCAAGCGTCATCCTTCCCGCACCAGACATCGAACGGCGGTCAGCAAGGAAGGGAAGCTGCTCGCGATGGAGATCGATTTTGCGATCGACGGCGGTGCGTACTGCACCCTGTCACCAGTGGTTCTTTCGCGCGGCACGATTCACGCTGCTGGCCCATACTTTTGTCCCAACGTTCGCATTATGAGTCGCGCTGTTGCTACAAACATGCCGCCTCATGGAGCATTTCGCGGGTTTGGCGCACCTCAAAGTATCTTTGCGCTCGAGCGACATATGAACCGCGTCGCCCACGCTGTGGGCTTAACACCTGACGAGTTGCGCCGTCGAAACTTTATTCAGCCGGGCGAGACAACCGCGACCAGTCAGGTGATCCGAGAGAACGTAAATATGAATCATCTTCTCGATCGCGCTTTTGAACTATCGAACTATTACGAGAAGCGCGAGAAGTTCACCGCCGCAAACTCTGCGAGCGCAAAGAAGAAAGGCATCGGCTTCGCTTCATTCATGCACGGTGCCGGGTTCACCGGATCAGGTGAGGTCTACTTGCAATCAGTTGTTGGTGCCGAGGCGACATCTGAAGGTCGCGTTCGCATCCTCGCCGCTAGTACCGAGATCGGACAAGGAACCAATACGATCTTCTCCCAAATTGCCGCCGAATCTCTTGGTATCGATCTCGAGTTGATCGAAGTGACACAACCCGACACGCGTACCGTGCCGAACAGTGGTCCAACGGTCGCATCAAGGACCAGCATGGTGGTAGGAAAATTGGTTGAATCGGCAGTACTCGGCTTGAAACAGACCTTGATCGGAAGCGGGCTGCTGGCGGAAGGATTCACTCAAGCGGATTTTATTGACGCTTGTAAGAACTACATCGCGAAGTTTGGACCACTAACGTCCTTCAGTAAGTATCAGCCACCGCCAAACGTGCAATGGGATGATGAGAAGTACCAGGGTGATGCGTACGGAGCTTACGCGTGGGCGGTTTACGTCGCGGAGGTAACGGTTGACACTCTGACCTATGAAGCACACGTCGATGATTTCGTTGCGGTGCAAGAGATTGGACGAGTCATTAATCCCGTGCTTGCTGCCGGG
>DATBMP010000218.1:0-2983 GCA_036554845.1 Pyrinomonadaceae bacterium | reverse complement strand
GCGTTAACTCGGACGATCAGCGCACCGGGGATCATCTTGCCCTGCTTTCGAGCGATGCGCCATTCGGCAGAATTCCCAAGACTAGAGAAATTGAGTGTGACAATATGCCAAAAGTTCAGCCGGTGTTCTTTCCCGGTCGGATCGATCACGGTGATTGACTGGCGCGAGTCATCGTCGAGGACGTGAAGTTTATAACCCGCGACGCCGGGGCAACGCTGCACTGAGGCTCCTGTCTCCGATACGACTTCAAGTGTGCGGCACTTGGATTCAGCCAGATTCGTGTACACGCTTTGATACTGACCCTGGGCCAGAATCGTGCCGCTCAAAATCACAGAGATGGTTAAGACGATCTTCATCGGTGTTGTAATCGTGGTCCTTTACGAGAGGCTTTTTCGAGCACGGAAAGTATCATTGTGGGCCATTGCTGGCTACCATTTTCCGCTACAGCCGTGGTCGTCGTGACAACCACTGACAACCGCAATTCATAGTTTACGAACCACTCTAAGCAGGCCCACGCAAACCCTTAAGTCTTAAAAGGTTTTTGGTGACTGGTGTTGAACGGCATGCTAATATCGCGGCTGTCATGCATGCCGATGTAATCATCATCCGGCTAATATTTACCGCAATTCTAGTAGCCGCAGGATACGTTCTCCGACCCGTCGCAGGAGACCGCTGGATCTCTGCTGGCGTGGGTGCGCTGATCGCCGTCTGCATCATCCTCTTTGAACTGAGGATCCGTCGCGCCAGTTTGAAAACGCTCATCGGAGCCGCTGTCGGATCGATCATGGGAATCATCGGCGCCTTCCTAATCGGATCACTCATCAGCAGACAAGAATCAACAGCCGTCCCTTCCGAATGGAAAACTTTTGTCACGCTTGCCCTCACCTTCTTTATGGCCTATGTCGGGTTGATGGTTGGCGCCGCAAAAGGTGATTACCTGGAATTATCAGCGTTGGGTGGAATCTTCAGTGACAAGGCTGCTCGACGCGATCTCAAGATCCTCGACACTTCAGTAATTATCGATGGCCGTATTGCCGATGTTGCCGAAACGGGATTTCTCACCGGCTCGCTCATCATTCCGCAATTCATTTTGCGTGAACTTCAACAAGTAGCCGATTCACCCGACTCTTCAAAGCGCCAGCGTGGTAGGCGTGGGTTAGACATGTTGAATCGGTTGCAGAACAACAGCTCTCTTGATATCCAGATCGTCGAAACTGATTTCCCATCCGTCAGAGAAGTAGATCTCAAACTCATCGAGCTCGGGAAACAGTTGGACGCCGTCATCGTCACGAACGATTTCAATCTCAACAAGGTGTCGCAACTGCGCGGCGTGAGCGTACTCAACATTAACGAGTTGGCGAACGCGCTCAAGCCCGTCGTCTTGCCCGGCGAAGCGATGCGCGTCTTTATTCTTAAAGAAGGAAAAGAGTACAACCAGGGTGTGGCTTATCTCGATGATGGGACCATGGTCGTGGTTGATAACGCACGCCGCTTAATTGGCAAGAACGCAGACATCGCAGTGACGAGCGTGCTGCAAACAACCGCCGGCAAGATGATCTTCGGTCGGCTGTGGGAAGAGTCGGATAACGGAAGTTTGAATGGTGAACATCGCACTAACGGCACGACCCGACGTCCAACTCGAGAAACGCGCAACACTCCTGGCCCGGTTCGAATTACGGACCACGAACCGATCACTGAACCGTGAAATTGACGATTGACGATTGTCCAGCAAGGATTTTGCTGACGATTGACGACGACCTTCCCCATGACGCCCTAATAGCCGCGCCCCACTGAAAACGAACACCAATCGTCTATCGACGCTCGGCAATCGTCAATATCATCATGAACGTCGCGATAATTGCTGCCGCGGGCCAAGGATCTCGAATGGGCAGCACGCAGCCGAAACAGTTTCTGGAACTTTCGGGTACTCCCATTATCTTTCACACGCTCCGTCCCTTTGAGCAGTGTGACGCCATCCAAGAAATCATCTTAGTATTACCGGCATCGGAAACGTCCGATTTCCTTTCTCTTGCTTCTCAGCATGGATTACGAAAGGTTGGACGCGTAGTTTCTGGTGGTCCAACGCGGGCCGCATCTGTTTTGCGAGGTTTGCAATCGATTCGATCCGCTACCGCTGAGATTGTGGCTGTACACGATGGAGTGAGACCGTTTGTGACCATTGATGAGATAGCGAGGACTGTCAAAGTGGCGGAGAAAAGTGGTGCTGCAGTTTTGGTTGGCGCGGTTACGGACACGATCAAGGAAGTCGATCATGATACGGTTGTCCGTACTCTTGAGCGTGCTCGATTGCGGCGCGCACTAACTCCGCAGTGCTTTCGCTATGAACTATTGCGGCGGGCTTATGAAGAAGTTGATGTATCCGATCCTTCTTTGACTGACGAGAGTGTTTTAGTTGAGCGTCTTGGAGTAACCATTTCGGCAGTGGAAGGCAGCAGCCGTAATATCAAGATTACTTGTCAGGACGATTTGTTGGTGGGAGAGGCGTTGTTGAATAGTTAGTAGTCAGTTGTCAGTTGTACGTGATGGTTAACCACTGACCACTGACAACTGACGAAACACCTGCACACGAGTTGACTTATGTTCCGCATCGGCATCGGCACCGACACACATCGCCTGGTTGAAGGGCGGCCTTTGATCCTGGGCGGCATCCATGTCCCCTCCGATCGGGGAGCCGAAGGTCATTCAGATGCAGACGCTCTTTGCCACGCGATTGCCGATTCGATCCTTGGCGCGTTGGGCGAAGGTGATCTCGGTGTTCATTTTCCTGATAGTGACCCTCAATGGAAAAATGCTGATAGTCTGCAGATGCTCTCTCGGGTAATGTGGCTTACTCGCGAACGCGGACTGCACATTCAAAACCTCGATGCCACTATCATGCTCGAAGCTCCCAAACTCAGACCATACGTTCTCTCGATGCGAGTGAAGATTGCCGAGATTCTCAATGTCGACCTGAGTTCCGTAA
>DATBMP010000126.1:0-7869 GCA_036554845.1 Pyrinomonadaceae bacterium | reverse complement strand
ATCGGCAAGCAAGTAGGTTTCATTTTTCATCAAGGCATTCGCATTTGAAAGTCAACCAAAGCGGTGTCGCGCTGCGCTTGCCACCGCACTCCAAAAATTAGCATGAGACCAAGCGAAACATTCCCAACCACCTTCTCGGTATTGCGAGACCGCAAGATGGCGTGGTTACTTTTCGTTACCGCCACCGCTTTGTTGGTTGTTTTTGCTGCCGGCCTTCCAGGTTGGCCCTGTCCATTACTTCACTTCGCTGGTGTGCCATGTCCGGGCTGTGGCTTAACGCGCGCAACCTTCTTTCTCCTGCAAGGGAACGTACAGGATTCCCTTCACTTTCATGCCTTCGCACCAATTGTGTTACTCGGTCTCGTGATCGTTTTTGCGGCCGCAGTCCTACCTGAAGACAAACGTCAACGGTGGCTTGATTGGGTGATCGTGATCGAGCAACGAACTGGTGTCGTGATGATTTTGTTAGCAGTTCTGTTTCTTTACTGGCTGGCGAGACTGATCTTCATGAATGCAGCCTACGTCCAGCTAATTCGCGGGTAAACGCTCTATAAACTGAATGGAGGAACAACCGTATGCTTTACGCGCTTGCGATGCTGGTCAGCCTCGGATGTTTGATCTTACAGATCATTGTAGTGATCAAACTTTTCCAGAACGAAGGGGCTCTGAAGGGAGTACTAGGGATTATCTGCGGCCTCTACACTTTCATTTGGGGTTGGATGAATGCAAACAAGTTAGGCATTAAGAACATCATGTTGATTTGGACAGTGCTGATAATCGTGTTGATTGTCCTTAACTTCATGGGAGCGTTTGGCTCGATGGCTCCGATGGGTCCCACCAACCTGGCAACGCCTTAAGTAAATTCAGGATTTGAATGCGGAAAGGGGCTCGTGAAAACGAGCCCTTTTTTTGTGAGCGAGGAAAACTTGGAATTTGGGATTTGGAAGTTGGAATTTTCGTTTAATGTAGATTTGAGTTAGTTTGAGAATCGCGCCTAAAAGCTTGTCCCCAAATCCGCATTTAATCAAACTCAACCACCACCGGCGCGTGATCTGATGGCCTTTCCCACGACCGAGGTTCGCGATCGATCCAAGTCTTCTGGTTTCTCGTCACCAGCGGCGCACTAATCCAGATGTGGTCGATCCTCAATCCCAGGTTTCTGCGAAAAGCACCAGCGCGGTAGTCCCACCATGAATAGTTTCCTCCCGCCTCGGTGTGCTGGCGAAACGCATCGGTGAAACCCCAGTCCTTGATATTTTGCAAGGCAGCGCGTTCCGGTTGACTAAACAAAATTCTTCCCTGCCACAGCCGCGGATCGTAAACATCGCGCTCCTCAGGCGCTACATTGAAGTCTCCACACAATAGCACCGGGTTGTTCGCATCGTAATGCTGATCGAGAAAGACTCGCAATCGCTTCATCCATTCCAATTTGAACTGATACTTTTCCGACCCAACCATCTGTCCGTTCGGGACATAGACGTTCACAATCTCAACGCCATCGAAGTTCGTTGTCACCAGCCGTGCGTGCGCTGACGCTTCACCCGTTATGTCGTCATCTGGATATCCACGATAACGCACTTCGCAGGCGTTGCGCGTGGCAATGGCCACACCGTTGTACGACTGCTGACCGAAGGTGATGCAGGAATAGCCATGCTCCGTAAAAGCGTCAAAGGGAAATTTGTCGTCGATGACCTTGGTCTCTTGCATACAGAGCACTTCGGGTTGGACCAAATCGAGCCAGCGAGTCACATTGGGTAGGCGAGCCAGGATTGAATTGACGTTCCAGGTGGCGAGCTTCATCGAGGTTTAAAGGCGAGTACGAGCGATTTCACAGAGTGGCAACCATTCCGGCAAGCAACGCACCGCGGCGAGGAATATCATCGATGAGAATGTGTTCGTGATTCGCATGCGCACCATCGCCATTTATCCCCAAACCATCAAGGACAGGAGCACCCACAGCCGCAGCAAAGTTTCCATCAGAAGCTCCGCCAACCTGGGCCTCTCCCAGTTCATAATTCAGAGACGCTGCGATCTTTTGCGCTTGCCCGAATAGTGACAGGACCTTCTCGCTGCGTTCGAGCGGTGGTCTATTGATCTCACCTTGAACAATCACCTGCACCCGTTCATCAAATGGTCTGAGAGAATTGATCTCATGCTCGATCCGTTCCGCATCCGCGTTGGTGCTGAATCTGACGTCGATCTCCGCGATAGCCTCAGCCGGCACTACGTTCGACGTGGTACCACCACGGACCACGCCCACATTCACGGTAACACCTGTCGTCAGGTCATTCATTTCATGAAGCCTGAGGATCTGCTTCGCTATTTCGACAATAGCGCTAGCTCCTTTTTCCGGCTCAAGTCCGGCGTGGGCCGCGCGACCACGAGTAACGATTGTGAACATCCCGGTTCCCTTCCGACCGGTTTTCACGCGACCACCAGGGGCGGGAGGCTCCATAACCAAGACAGCTCGCGCACGTTTTGCCACTGCCTCAACCAAACTTCGTCCGCTCATGCTTCCCTTCTCTTCATCACAGGTCAGCAATAAAACCAGGGGACATGTTTGGGGCAACGAAGCGCATGCGCGAATAACTTCGATCGCCATTGCACAGTTGGCCTTCATATCAAAAACGCCTGGTCCATAGGCGCGATTGCCCTCGACCCGCCAGGGACGTTGCTGAAGCGAGCCGCGAGGATGCACCGTGTCGGTGTGCCCGAGGATCACAAGAGGTGGTCGAGTATCGTGACTTCCGGTTCCAAAGGCCTTGATCCGAAGATGTTCGCCGTAGTTCTCACTCTTAACTCGTTCAATCGAATTAATGGCGTCGATATTCCTTGCGGCCGCAGCCAAGAGCGACACGACTGCCTTGCTCCCCGCTTCATCGCCTGAAGGGGACTCGGTTTCAACCAATGCTCTGGTCAGCGCGAGAATCTCTCGTTGCCGATTCGTAAAATGATCGAGCAAAGCAGTCAGGTTGAGATTTGTTGTCTCGGTGGACATGGGTTAGTGGTGATTTTGGGGATTCTCGATTTGTCGATTGTCAATAGTCAATCAACTAGCTCCACTCGCTTGGTTACAGATTCAATGCCTTGTTGCAAAACCTCATAACCGATCCCTGGACGATTTGAAACCCCGATTGTTCCCTCAGCACTAACTGTAACCGGTGGTTCAATAATGTCTTCCTTCCAATAGCGCGCACTCGCTGATACATCTCCAGGCAGAGTGAACCCGGGTAGCGTCGCCAATGCGATGTTGTGGGCGCGCCCGATACCGGACTCAAGCATTCCGCCGCACCAGACCGGGATCCCTTTTTTGCGACAAACTTGTTCCACACGCTTTGCTTCGGCATGACCGCCTACCCGTCCCAGTTTCACATTCACGATCCGGCAAGAACCTAAAGAGATTGCATGCGCGGCATCTTCGGCCGAACGAATTGATTCATCCAAACAAATCGGCGTCTTAATCTGTCGTTGGAGTTCGGCGTGATCGAAGATGTCATCGTGGGCCAGCGGCTGTTCAATCATCATCAGATCAAATTGATCTAGACTCTTGAATAACGGAGCATCATCCAAACTGTAAGCTGAGTTTGCGTCAGCCGTCAGGCGGATGCTCGGAAAGTGCCGGCGGACGCGCTCGATAATCTTCAAATCCCACCCTGGTTTGATCTTGATCTTAATGCGTTGATATCCGGCAGCGAGCTCACTACTGATCTTATCGAGTAGCTGTTCGGGCGAGTCCTGAATCCCAATTGAAACTCCGCAAGCGATCTCGGGTTGCGTGCCGCCCAAAAGTTTCCACAGTGGCTGTCCCGTCTTTCTTGCCTCAAGATCCCAGCACGCCGTTTCAATAGCGGCTTTTGCCATCCGGTGACCACGAACTGCGTTCATCAAAAGGCCAAACTTCACCTGCCTTTTGGATCTGCTGCCCCACAACCATCGGCGCCAGAAAATGAAACAGAGTGGCCCATGAACTGTCGATCCATTCGTCACTGTAGAACGGCCCTTCCCCAGCAGTACACTCGCCCCAGCCTTCGGCCCCACCTTCTTCAACCACACGAACGAGCAGAATCCGACGTTCAGTTGTGCGACCAAAACTTGTCTCAAAAAAGTGAATTAATGGCAGTCGGATTTCGCGAAGTTCAACCGTTTTCAGCTTCATTAAGAAGGGGAGCTCCTCCGGGTAATGGATTATGCCTGTGACACGTCGGTTTGTCAGCTTGGTGAGTGTGTTAACACTACAAGAAATCTTGTATCTAGCCTTGATCTAGTAAGTGAACCCTGATACAAACGTCGCCACTTTCCTACCGGCAATTCCTCAACCATTTTCCGGTATTCCTCTACACACGTGCGGGTTTTAACAACTTACTGAGTCTCGAGAGGAAAGATTTTTATGCGCAGTAATGTATCTCATCGCTCTCGCACACGTGCGAGTGTGCAACGTCGCGTACCATTTCGCCTGCTTGCATTTGTTGTCGTAGGCTTGCTGGCCATCGGGTTGTTCCGTTACCTGCCTGACATTTCGGTGCTTGCCGATAGTGCTCCACAGACGTTGCCATTCTCTCAAGACTGGTCGAACACTGCGCTGATTACCACTGACGATGACTGGAATGGTGTTCCAGGAATCATCGGTTATCGTGGCGACGCGCTCACCGCTGCCACGGGCGCTGACCCCCAAACAATTCTTGCCGATGGCACCACAACCCCTGTTGACGTCAATGCTAACCAGACTGCGCCTAATAGCTTTGCTACCGGAGGCGTCGCGGAATTCCACATTACGGATCCAGTAGTCGCTCTCAACGGCTCAGGCACTGCCGACGCTCCATTCATCCTCATCAATATCAATACAACTGGACAAACTGGGATAAGCGTCGCTTACAACGTGCGTGATATTGACGGCTCCGCGGACGATGCCATTCAAGCGGTGGCGCTACATTTTCGCGTGGGATCTTCCGGGAACTTTACAAACATCCCTGAAGGCTTTGTCGCCGATGCGACAACCTCAAACGCCGCGACTCAGGTGACTCCTGTTAGCGTCACACTTCCGGTAAGTGCCGAGAATCAACCGCTGGTCCAAATACGAATGATGACCACCAATGCAGTCGGCAACGACGAGTGGGTGGGTATCGATGACATCACCATCACCGGCTCTGGCGGATCACCAACGCCGACTCCCACACCGTCTCCTTCGCCCTCTCCATCACCCTCGCCATCGCCATCACCGTCGCCATCACCGTCGCCTTCTCCGGTGGCCACAAACGTGATGATCAACGAGTTGGACTCTGACACCCCCGGTACCGATGTGGCTGAGTTTATCGAACTGTATGACGGCGGCGTGGGAAACACTGCGCTTGATGGGCTTGTAGTTGTTCTCTACAACGGCAGTAATGACACCTCGTATCGCGCCATAGATCTTGATGGGTTCACTACCAACGGCTCGGGTTATTTCACGATAGGAAACTCCGCTGTCACGGGTGTCGGATTAACTTTTCCCAACGGGACTTTGCAGAACGGGCAAGATGCGGTCGCGCTCTATACCGCGAGTGCTACGGATTTTCCCAATGGTTCGGCAGTCACTATTGCCAATCTTCAAGACGCGGTTGTCTACGACACGGGACAGGCTGACGACGCTGCACTGCTCGTACTTTTAAATTCAGGTCAGCCTCAAGTTGACGAGAGCAGTGGTGGCGCTTCTGCCAACGACTCGATTGGACGATGTCCAAACGGAGGCGGTGGGGCACGCAATACAACTACCTACATTGCGCGTACGCCAACCCCGAATGGAACAAACAACTGTCCACCGCCGGCTGTCCCGGCTGCGATTCACGACGTTCAGGGGACTGGCGGAATCTCACCATTTAACGGACTCAGCGTTATCACCTCAGGCATCGTCACTGGTAACAAGACGAATGGCTTCTTCATGCAGGAACCTGATGCGAGTGTTGATGCGGATGCGGCAACCTCGGAAGGAATCTTTGTATTCACCGGCGCACTGCCGACGGTCGCAGTAGGTGATTCAGTAACTGTAACTGGTGGCGTGACTGAATTCTTCAACCTGACCCAAATCAGCGCGAGCGGAACCGTCACTGTCAACTCTACCGGGAATGCGTTGCCCACGCCGATTGCGCTGACTACCACCATTCTCGATCCAGCTGGTCCAGTCGATCAGCTCGAGAGATTTGAGGGAATGCGCATGACTGCCGCCAGTCTTGTGTCAGTCGCTCCCAGTAACAATTTCGGAGAGACCTTTACGGTTCTTCCTGGTGTAAATCGACCAATGCGCGAACCGGGAATCGAAATCTCTTTACAGGTTCCGCCAGATCCGACATCAGGCGTGCCGGACTGTTGCATTCCACGTTGGGACGAGAATCCCGAACGAATCATGATCGATAGCGATGGACTTGTGGGCGCTGCAGCAATCTCGGTTACCACAGGAGTTACTTTCTCGAATATCACCGGGCCGCTCGACTTCTCGTTCGGTGATTACAAGGTGTTGCCTGAAACACCACCTACAACAACAGCGAACATTAGCGCCATTCCCGTTCCTACTCCGGTTGCGGGCGAGTTCACTGTTGCCGGCTTTAATATCGAGAACTTTAGCAACAGTACAATACAACGCCTCAAAGCAGCGTTGGCGATTCGGACTGTGCTGCACTACCCAGACGTGATCGGTCACGTCGAGATCCTTGATCTCGCAAGCCTGCAAGCTCTGGCCACGCAAGTGAACAACGATGCCATAGCTGCCGGCGATCCCGATCCCGCCTACGCGGCGTTCTTGATTAATGCGCCTGCCGGAGGCACGCAAAATGTTGGCTTTCTGGTGAAGACTGCTCGCGTGCAGGTCGATTCAGTAACGCAGGAACGGGCCTCCGAAACTTACATCAATCCAAACAATGGCCTGCCGGAGTTGTTGCACGATCGTCCGCCACTAGTTCTCCGAGCGACTGTCGATCCATCCGGAGCAAACCCGGCCGATGTGATCGTGATCGTCAATCACCTCAGATCGTTCATCGATATCGAGTTAGTCGGCGGTGATGGTCCAAGAGTTCGTGCGAAGCGAAAAGCGCAAGGCGAATCTCTTGCGGGACTGTTGCAGCAGCTTCAGACGAGCGATCCAACAACTCCGATCATCTCAATCGGTGACTACAACGCTTACCAGTTCAATGATGGGTACACCGATCCAATTGCGACGATCAAAGGTACACCGACTGTGGATGACCAGGTCGTAGTTGACGAGAGTCCGGATCTGGTGAATCCCAACTTCATCAACTTAACCGACGGGTTGCCGGCAAACGAACGGTACAGCTTCGTCTTTGAAGGAACACCACAGGCTCTCGATCACGTGATCGTGAACACTGTGGCCAACTCGTTCCTCCAGCGTTACGCGATTGCACGTAACAACGCTGACTTTCCGGAACTGCCAAGCTCACTCTTTAGTGGAGACACGACGAGACCGGAACGCAACTCAGATCACGATATGCCGGTTGCGTACTTCAGCTTCCCCGGGGCGCCCGTTATCGCTGCTGATGGATCTTCGCTAGTGAATGAAAGCTGTCCGGCATTCAATGGCGCGGTAGATCCTAACGAGCGAGTCTCTGTGAACCTGCTGCTGACCAACTCCGGCAGTGCCGGCACTTCAAACCTGGTTGCCACACTGCAATCTTCAGGGGGAGTGATCGCGCCATCTGGTCCACAGTCCTTCGGCGCAATCGCCCCGGGAGGTTCAGCTGGGCGTGACTTCTCATTCACTGCCAGCGGAACATGCGGCGGCACGGTTACGGCAACGTTGCATCTCCAGGACGGTACAACCGACCTCGGGACAGTTTCTTATGTCTTCACTCTCGGAGTTGATAATGGAGGTGGGTTCGTTTGTAC
>DATBMP010000091.1:0-8084 GCA_036554845.1 Pyrinomonadaceae bacterium | reverse complement strand
TCCTTCCCTGGTAGGTTACCTTAAGCGAGTCAACGTAAACCTCTTGACCTGTCTCGCCGAGTTTCTTTGTAAGTCCCAGACGTTGCGCGGTGTTTGGACTGACGAGTGCGGCATTGTCCCAAGTGATCTTGCTTAATGGTTTTGGCAGTTCCTGCAACCAGCCGTTATTCGCAAATCGTCCGTCGTAGATCGTTGGATCCGTGCGAAAGACAATCTCAACCGAACCGGCTTTGGATGGCTGTACAGTTACAGAGCCCGCAGATGCCGAGGCAGTTCGCGTGGGCAACGCGGTGTTCGGAATGAAACCGTCGTGTACCCACTTGCGCCATGAAGTTTCGAAGTCCGCGGCGGGAGTTGTTGCAGCAGCGGGCGATGGACTTGTCGTTGGACTCGCGGCCGGTCGTGGAGTGGCTAAACCTGACGCGGATGTTAGCGGCGCACGATTCGCAGCTTGAACGCCCTGCGTCTGCCAGTAAGCGCGAACTACATCGTAACCTTTCACGTCATACTGCGGAGTGAACGCTGCCAGGAATTCGTGAGCACTCTTACTTTGATAGAGCGGTTCAATCAGCGGTTGGACAATAGTTATCGTGCCGTCGTACGCGCGTGTATCACCCCAAGCCTCGAGGTAGTGACTTTCCGGCACATGCCAATGACAGAGTTCGGATGTTTCATCTCGATAGAGACTGAGATGAATCCGCAAACTCTTCACCTTGAACATTCGTTCCTGATCAAGTTTTAGATCGACTGGCGTGTTGTAGACCGGATTACCACCGACGATCACCAGCACCTCGACCCGTCCAGCATCGATGTCGCTAACAAGTTCTTGTAATGATTGCCTCTGGTCCACGGAGTTGGCTTCCAACGGATCTGTGTAGAAGACCGTTTGGCCGACATTGCCCAGCGCCGAGTTCATAGCATGAGCGAATGCGTGCACTGCGATAGAAGCTTCACGACCTGCGACGACTATCGACCGACCGCGGTGTGATTGAAGATCTTTGGCAATCGCGTCGACAAAACCAGGTGCTGAAGTCCCGGTACTTGATCCTGCTGCACCGCCGATTCGTTGAGACAATGCTTGCGCAATTGCTTCAACTTCACTTGGTTTCACCGTCCAGACGTGATCAGCTTTGGCGCCGGTAGTGGTAGGCGTGCTCTCTACGACATAGAGCCGATTCATCTCGGCTCCTTCACCTTCATGTCGGCGCGAGATGAAGTCGCGGACATACTTCATCGTTCCGGGAAACGCGGCAAGAAAATCTGACTCGAGCGAAAGGACGCGATCAGCTTTTCGGAAGTCGTAGATGGTGTTTACGGGTTGACCTAGAGCTTGCACAGCTCCCGCACGTGCGTTGTCGTTGTTGACGGGTTCGTACTGATGCCACTTTGCTTGCGGAAACTCTTGCAGGATCGATCTGATCTGTGCGCCAAGCGAAGGCGAGGTGATGGTTTCAGTTAAGAACCTAAGACCGCTACCTTGTTTAGTGCGCTGTTCATCGAGTGCTGTGCGAATCTCTCCGACGAAAGTGGTCCAAGGTCGAGTTTCATCGCGATAGAGAGTGGTTTGAGAGCGATCCGGATCATAAAGCGTCAGGACCGATGCTTGGGCAAAGATATCGGTCGCACTTGACCCGCGATCATTCGGATCGGCGCTCTGATTTGCCGGATGATCGGGATTTCCTTCGAGTTTTGTAGGGCGTCCTTCGTTGCTGCGCGCCAACAGCGGTGTTGCAACGCCGCCGAGCGTATAGGCTGTCGCATAAAAGAGCGCCTTGCCGGGAGTGGTTCCTTCCGGCTGGTTTACATAAGGAACGATCTTCTCGGGAGGTTGATAGACGCAGCCACTGAGTCCTGCCAGTGCCAGCGAAGCACCCATTAATTTCAGAAATGTGCGACGCCCAACGGGATCGTCCCAAACTTCTGCGTGCTGGGGATACTCTCGCTGAACGAACTCTTTTAATGCCGGTGAATCCGCGAGTTCTTCGAGACTACGCCAATACTGTTTTCCGGTTGTTGATACTGCGGAATCGGAAGTTGCAGCCCCTTGATCCTGTTGGTCCAGTATGTACTGGCGCATCAGCGAAAAGTTTATATGTCGGTCTTCACTCGGCATATTGGGAGTTTCAATCAGCGACTCTCATCGTCAAGACACTATCGGTGACAGGTTGAGCAACTTGTCAACACAAATGAATCCTGAATACGAAAGTCTTTCAAAAGATTCTTACCCTGGGCAATCTCTTCTTCGGTCTTGTTTTCCGGTCGCCACGTCATGTCAAAGATTCGCTCTTTGGGTCTGACAAATCTTTCTGGAGCGCGATGACATGCAAGACACCATTCCATTTGCAAAGTCGCAGCTTGATATGCGATCGGCATCTCATCGACACGTCCGTGACAAGTCGAACAGCCGACGCCTTTGTTCACATGAATTGAGTGGTTGAAGTAAGCGTAGTCAGGTAGATCGTGTACGCGAATCCACTCGAGGGGTTGGCCCGTACGAAAGCTGGCACGAACTGGTTCGAGATAAGGGCTATCGGCCCACACCTGCTTATGACAACTCATGCAGGTGTTGGTGGAGGGCAAGCCGGCAGAAGCTGCAGTTTCAACCGACGTATGGCAGTAACGACAGTCTACGCCGTCGTCACCGACGTGATGTTTATGACTGAACTGAACCGGTTGTTGGCGTTCGACCCACTGCCCGGTGTTCCACGAGGAACGATTGATCTCCACAGAGACCCAAAGAGCAGCGAGCAAAATAAAGACAGCTCCAAAAATGCTCAACTTTGCCAGAGCGTTGGTGCTGTGATGGAAGATCTGTGGCATGCAGCAGCTTGGCTTTCCCTAACCCAGGACTCGTTAAACGGACGCAGTTAGAAAAACGGACTGCGCAAACCTTTGTCGTGTTTGGGCGCGACGAGGCCGGAACGGACGCACACTAAAACCCGAAACGTTCCTCACCTGGACTGTTGTATTGCAAAGTGAACGTACTTTACCAGATGAGAAGAAATTTTCAAATTATCGAATTTTCGAGCGAAGAGAAGGAAAACTGTTGCTCAACTACCATTAACGCGAGCATTATGACGAGCGCACTTCACAGTGTGGTTGAGTGCAGGGAGGATGAATGTTCATTGGACATTATGCGGTGGGATTTGCCGCAAAACGTTTTGCGCCACAGGCCTCACTGGGTGCACTGATCGCTGCACCAACGTTTCTTGATCTGTTGTGGCCGATCTTCATCTTGACGGGAATTGAAGAGGTCAGGATCTCTCCGGGCGACACAAAATTCACTCCTTTAGAGTTCATCAGCTATCCAATTTCACATGGTTTGGTTGCTGCAGTAGCCTGGGCCACACTCTTTGCCGTCTTCTATCAACTCGCGAGTCGTTACTGGCCGGGCATGGTAATGATTTGGTTGGGTGTCCTCAGTCACTGGATCCTCGACGTCGTAACGCATCGCGCAGACATGCCGCTTTATGCGGGTGGGCCAAAATATGGTTTCGCCTTGTGGAACTATCCTAAGGCTACGGTGATTGTTGAAACCGCGATGTTCTTAATCGGCGTTTATCTTTACTGGTCAACAACGCGAGCGCGCGATCGAATCGGCGAGTGGGTCTTTTGGGGTTATGTCGTGATGCTTTTAGTTTTCTATGGACTCAATCTCGTGAGTCCACCGCCACCTGGCGTCAAGACAATGGCTTATGTCGCGATCGGATTTGGTTGGCTGTTGGTTTTCCTGGCGTGGTGGTTTGATCGACATCGCGAACCGCGGTTAAGCACCTGAGTCGCGTGCGAGGATCGCAGCACCTATCGTTGCTGCGTCAGGACCGAGTCGTCCGGCGAGTATTTGAGTTGTTTCAAAGCAAGGTTGAAACGCGCGCCGCTTAGCTTCCTGAATAATCGGATCAAGGATCAGTTTTCCCGCATCCATCACATCTCCGCCCAATACCAACTTCTCAATGTTCAGAAGATTGATAACGCTGGCGACGCCGGTCCCGATGTACTTACCGGTTCGTTCAATCATCATTAAAGAAAAGTCGTCACCGTTTCTTGCTTCGTGAGCGACGTCCGCTGCAGTGAAGTTTTTATTGATTGCAAGTCGCGACAATGACGAAGTTGAATCGCGATTGAGTCTTTCATTAGCGCGTCGAACAATGTTTGGACTTGAAGCAACGGTTTCGAGACATCCCGTGTTTCCACACTCACACTGAATACCGTCGGTATCGATCGTGATGTGACCTACCTCGCCCGCAAACCCTGATGCGCCCGTCCAAAGTTTTCCGTCCAGAATGATTGCACCGCCTATGCCTTCACCGATCGTTATGTAGAACATGTCGCGACTGCCCACGCCTGCGCCAACTTTATATTCGCCGTAAGCTGCTGCATTTGCGTCATTTTCCAGCTCGATTCGCAGTCCCGTTGCCTTAGTAAGTTCAGCGTGAAGGTCTTCGCGCACAGATGCGGGAAGGTCACGTGAGGCGATCACCCGATCCGTTTGACGATTCACGAGACCGGGAATTGCCACTCCAACCGCTCGAATCTCAGGATGAGCTGCGCGAAGCTCTCGAATAGTTGTGGTGAGTTGGTTGACTAAACCTTGAGTGGAGATTGGCTCTTCACGACGATCGCCGACCGTGCCATTACTGCTCACGACTGCGGCGCGCATGTTAGGGCCAGAAAGATCGATCCCAATGAAGCTTGCAGAGTTTTCCGCAGCGGTCGACATCAGTCAAAAAGCCTTCCAATTGTTAGGAGCAGAATAGAACTGAGCGAAGCATAGTCGAGGGTCATGGGGCTGTCAAACGAGTGTGTTCGCGTGTAGAATGAGCCGCGTTTGATTGATGATTGTTGATTGTCGATTGCCAATTTGGCGTACTAAGTATAGCTCGAATAGAGCGAGAAAGCGCTGCACGGAAGTTTTCAATCGGCAATCGAAAATTGGAAATTGGCAATCTTTAGACGGTCATGCAGATTCGCACCATCCTGCTGCCAACAGATTTCAGCGATTGCGGTAACTATGCGCTTGCTTACGCCACCTCCCTCGCGAGAAAGTTTGCCGCCTCAATAATCTGCGTGCACGTTATCGAACCGATTGTCCCTACTGTTGGCTATTCAGGCATGACTGAGCCGTTGCCGATCGCCGACATCACTGAACAACTTGAGGACTCGGCAGAACGAGAGCTGCCAAAAGTTGCCGAATGTGACGAGTGCGCGGGATTGAACGTCGAAGAGCTCATCGTTTACGGCGATGCTGCTGCAGAGATTGTGAGGGTGGCAAAGGAGAGGAGTGTGGACCTGATTGTAATTGCTTCGCACGGTCGCACCGGACTCGGAAGGATTCTCTTCGGATCTACGGCTGAAGCAGTTGTCAGACACGCTTCGTGTCCGGTCCTGGTGGTCAAGCCTTCCCAAACGGAAGAAAAACCTGAGTGATCAAGGGGTCGATAGTGGGCAACTCGGCAATTAACACGAGCGGCTTCAGGTTCATATCCACTGCCCACTGCTTTTTATCCTGATGCACCTCGAATTCCTTTACGAACTCATCGGTCAGTACGGTGTTTACGCGGTGTTGGTCCTCGCAATGATTGAGGGTGACATCACACTGCTACTTGCAGGTGTTCTTGCTCACCGCCACTTTTTTGGTCCTTATAGTTTTGCAAGAGTACTGGTATGGGGAACGCTGGGCGGTGTCATCAGCGATAACATTGCCTATGCGATGGGTCGCGGTTTTCGAAAGGGAGTTGCAGCCTCGCGCTTCTATCGCCACGCCAAACCCAGAATTGAAAGACTCACCGAGAACTTTGGTCCGTTATCAATTTTCCTTTCAAAATACATCTACGGTTTGAGGTGGGCAGCGTGCATGTTTTATGGCGTGGGACGCATGCCATACCTGCGCTTTTTGCTGCTTTCGCTCGGAAGTTGTTTTGTTTGGGTGTTTCTGTTGAGTGGTGCGGGTTACTTTTTCAGCGGCGCGGTGATCGGAATCATCGGAGATTTCGAACGACTCGGAAAAGTGCTTTTAGTAATTGTCATCCTTGGTGTTGTCTGCTTTTATTTAGCAGAACGTTTCTGGCTTTCGAAGAAAGTTGAAGAGGCGGACCCGGAACGGCTGCAAGAGTTAGAGCATGCGGCGCAGGAGAAGCTGCACGACCTCCGTCAGGAGTTTCAGGAACATATCCCTTTCAAACCCGAACGGCGGAAGAAGGAACGAAAACCAAAAGATATTGTCGATTGACGACTGACGCTCCACGTCTTTGAGAAAACCGAGCAAGGTGAATCCCGATCTACAAGGTTACACTTGAAGCTGAACGTTCGTTCCGCGAAATCCACAATCGACAATCGAGATTTGAAAACTAAACACTTGATTCCCAGCAACAGTAGAGACTCTTAACCGCACATGCTCATTGAATCTTCAGCCCCCACTCGCGTTGATCTTGCTGGAGGCACCATCGACATCTGGCCTCTGTACCTGTTTCATCCCGCCGCTATCACGGTCAACTTCGCGATCTCGCTGCGTGCAAATTGCCGAATTGAAACCAGGGCCGATCGACGAATCATTCTCGAGTCCCAGGATCGCCACGTGCGGTTTGAGAGCTCACTCGATGCTATTGACGCTCTGCTGCACGAGCCGCGACTGGAGCTGATCTCTAAACTGGTCCACTTCTTCAGACCAACCACCGGATTTCATTTGACTGCAACCAGTGAAGCTCCCGCCGGCGCCGGCTTGGGTGGATCCTCTGCACTAGCCGTTGCGTGCATTGGAGCATTGAACCGGCTGGTAGGCAATCGTTACGACGAGCGAAAGTTCATCACCATCGTTGCCAACATCGAGACGACAGTTATTCGCGTGCCTGCGGGTTTTCAGGATTATTACCCTGCATTCTATGGTTCAGCATCGGCAATTCACTTTCGTCCCGATGGTATTCGGCGAGAAGCACTGTCGGTCGATCTGGCGCAGATCGAGAACCGCATCGCCATCTGTTACACCGGAGAACCGCGACTGTCCGGTACTAACAACTGGGACATCATGAAACGCCACATCGACGGCGATCCTGAACTGTTTCAACTGTTCGAAGGTATTCGTGATTCAGCAGTCGGCATGCGTGAGGCGTTGTTAGCGAATGATTGGCGACGTGTAAGTGAAATCATGGCTGCTGCCTATCCGAATCGGAGAAAGCTTTCTCCGAATGTGACGACACCCCAGATGGACCACCTGGTCCAACTGGCGCTGGCTAACGGAGCCGAGGCCGCCAAGGTATGTGGCGCAGGTGGTGGTGGTTGCATCGCGTTTCTGTGTTCTGAAGGACGCAAGCAGGACGTAGAACGAGTGTTAGCGGCGGCCGAAGGGGCCGAGGTTTTGAAGTGGAAGGTAGCGACTGAAGGGTTGGTCGTAAAAGAAAGTTAAGTTTACGCGTCGTTTGTAGTATTCCAACGATCCTCTGCGATAGAATCCTCTTCTTCAAACACCTGAACCCTGCGAGATTGTGAAGGAGGGACCATGACCAATCTAAGAAGTTTCTTCGCTGTCCTGGTTCTTGGAATCTCACCCTCCGCCCGGGCTCAGGTACAGAATTTCCTCGTTAACCCCAACGCAGATGAAGGAACCAAGTCGTGGCGCGCATTCGGTGACGCCACCGTTGAGACGTGCTCAAACGGGTCACCATGCTTCGTCTTACGAAACCAGGGTTACTTTATTCAAGACGTTAATGTGCCTGAAGATGCAGTGGGCCAGTACGCACTGCTCGTGGGACGCGCAACGGGCGAGCACCTACCACTGGACGGCTCGATTACCGGTCGGCCTTACTTGTATGGCTACATGATGAACGCGGGTGATCCCAGTGGTGGTCGCATCTACGCCTATCTACAGGGGCAGCAGATGTCAGGTTCGGGAGGCACTTCAGGTCAGTGGGAGACGCTGTACGGAGTTTTTAAGATACCGCTGGGCACGGCAAGAATAAGGTTTTTTCTGCAACAAGCAGCATGCAAAGGGAATCCTCACAATGCGGCGGTCGCTCGTTTTGATGAACTCGCGCTTTACATCCTGCCTGATGCAGCTACTGCCGGGGCATTCGTGGGAGATGCCAGGTTCA
>DATBMP010000088.1:0-10171 GCA_036554845.1 Pyrinomonadaceae bacterium | reverse complement strand
GAGACTGCTCAACACTGCCACCGGATTGGTGACGGTGAGATTGAGTGCATTGGAAGTTCCGGCACCGGGATTGACGACGGTGATCGGGAAAGTACCTGCCGTAGCAATGTCAGCCGCGCTGATGGAAGCAGTCAACTCAGTGTTGTCGACAAACGTAGTCGCGCGATCGCTGCCGTTGAACTTGACCTGAGCACCACTGACAAAGCTCGAACCGTTAATGGTGAGTGCAAAGCCCGCCTGACCCGCCGTCACACTTGAAGGCGCGAGACTGCTCAACACGGCAACCGGATTGTTGACCGTAAAGGTCAAGTCCGTACTAGTCTCACTCGCCGCATTAGTTACGTTGACCGCAATCGAACCAGCGGTCGCAATCTCTCCTGCGCTGATGGTCGCACTGACATGGGTAGCATCTTCGATGGTGGCCGCGTGCGGCGTGCCTCCGAAGTTAATGGTCACCGGATCGACACCAAAGTCGGTGCCACTTACCACCAACGTAAAACTCGAACTGCCTGCAATCGCATTGTCAGGCGACAAGCCCGTGATGCTTGGTGCGGTCAGCAAGACAGAATTGCTGCGCGCCGGACCAACCAGTGACGCGAAGAGCTCAGATACAACGTTGGTTGTAAACAGCTCACCGTTGCCAATCAGACCCACAGGAGAGTCAGTCAGGGGTTGGGCCACGCTCTTCTTATAAAGGAAGGAGTAAGGCTTAACGGTTTGCCTGATAGTCGATTTGCGATTGTGTGGGAAGGAAGGGGATTGAATGCCTCTTGAGTCACCAGTTTGGGCCACGTGTGAGTACGCCCCAACCACTAAAGGTGCCAGCGAGAATGCACCCAAGACGAGCATCAAAAGCAGAGGGATCGCAATCTTCTTCGTCCGAATAACATTTAGCTTAATCATCGGTGTCCTTTTTGAGCACTTGAACTATTGCCAGGCCAGCAATTCCTCCGCTCAGGACGCCAACATGAAAGGACTTCAGATCGAGGTGTCTGATTTGTGTCCTTCTTAAATGTTCCGCATCAGGCGTTCTTGATCGACCCAGACTCGTTAGAGGAGGAAGGAGTTTTATGCTGCTCCAGGGATGCCTGAAAGTTCGCTGACCGGGTTTGCAGTCAGCTCAAATAAACTAGAGACATCTTCACTGGGCGATGCTAATGACATCGGATAGGGCCTGTCTTGCGCCTATTTCACTGAATTCGCGTCATTCGCGATCTTCTTTTCGGGTGGTTATCAGCCGCGTTTTTGGGACGAGAAGGCCGGGCATCTCGGCAGATGACAAAGGGTTCTTAGGTGATGGTTGGTGAAGGAATTGACTGGACCATGGGCGGCACCGCCTGGTTAGTGGGACCACAATGGCTTTGCACAAGGCTTTTATCCCATTCACACCGGGCTTGAGCCCGGTGAGAAATGAGAGTTGGCGTTTGGACTTTTAGAGCAAACCGACCACATGCTTGTCAGCAATCTTACGAGTCGTCAAAAGCTGTACTTCACTGAAAGCTGTAGCGTCCTCGAAATATTGGCTGTGCTTGCCTGACCAAAGATCTGCGATCCCAGTTCGCCAACGATGGCTGGCGTGTTGGGATGGTTGAGGACATTAAAAGCGTCTAAACTTACCTCGAAGTTCATCGTCTTTCGTTCAGCCTTGCCTGCCTTGTGCTTGAAGAAAGTCGGCAGGCGAAAAAGCTTCGTCAAACGAACATCCAGCTGCGCAATCGGCGGTCCCAGGGCGGTGTTGCGCGTGCCGCCAGGTGGCCGATCGTAAGCATTTTGATCGCCGTTATCGTCAAAGCCTGTGGTGATGTCGAAGGGACGTCCAGAGGCCATGCTGATTACCGATCCGAACCTGAAGTTGAAAGGCAATTCGAAGGTCCCCGCGTAGCTAAAACGATGCCGCAGATCAAAACTCGAACGGCCGAGCTCGGGCACGAGGTTCCAGTTGTTTTCAGGAAGGACGAGTGGCCCACTGGTATCGTCAGTTGCGCTGGAATACGTGTATTGGGCCATGCCCTTGAACCATTTACCAAGGCGACCTTTGAACGTCACCTTGAGCGCGCTGGAACGTGAGCTCGCAGAAGACTCGACCTGGAAGATGTCGCGGAAATTCGGATTGACTCGCCTTCCCGTAAATTCAAATCCAAAAATTGCCGGATCCAGTGGAGCGTTAATGTTTCGCGTACGCAGCAGGTGAACACCACGAAGCCTCTGATACTCAACAGAGATGTGCGATCTGTGCCACAACTCACGCTCGAACGACACGCTCGCCATAAAGAGATATGGGGCACCGAGGTTCGGGGCTAGTTGCCAGATGCTCGGCTTGGGTTGCGGACGTGAGCCGGCATTTCGGAAAGGATCCGGAAAAGAAGGATTCAGGATTCTGAGCTCTCGAGTTCGGACGCCATCCACAAAGAGTTGTTTCAGTACCGAGCTCTGTAGTCGTTCGTAGAAAATTCCTGCGCCACCGCGGATGACCATCTTCTGGCTTCCGGGTGCCAGAGCGAACGCTAACCTACCGCCAAAGTTATTGAAGTCCTTAATGCTCGACTGCCAGTCGTAGCGTACTCCTGGCGTAACCGTCAGCCAGCGGCGCAATCTGATCTCATCTTCAATGAAGCCATGAGCTTCATATTGTGTGATCGAATCTGCGGGATCGCCTTGAAAGACTCGAAACTCCACTGGCCTGTTATCCAGGTACTCAAACAGGCCCTGGAAAAAGTAGGTGCCAACGAAATTTGTAGCGTCTACAGAATTGAGTTTTCTTACTTTGAAGCCACCACCAAACCGAACTGTGTGATTACCAGAGTTGTAAGTTAAGGCGTCCTGGACCTCGAACTGCCTTTCGCGGCTATTCAAGTCCACCTGTGATGGACCACCGATAAAGGCCCCTCTGGCGACTATCTTGTGAGTGTTAGGAGTTTCGCCTTCGCGTACATCTTCCTGGGCCACGCTTACAGTCAACTCGTTCAGGAAAGTAGGCGACAGTATCGACCTCGCTCCAATTAACAACCGGTGTCCACTTTCATTCACGGGAAAGCCCTGCTCCGGTAGAACGAATGGAGCACCCAACCCCGCATTCTTTTCGGAATTGCGGTAGAAGTAGTATCGCGCACTCAACGACAGTGCTTCTGACGGTCGATAATCAACACGGCTCATGAACTTGATTCGATCCTGCGAAGTAGGAGCGTGCTGGATTAGAAAGTTTCCGGTGGTCGCAATGCTCGAGCTGAGAACGTCTTCGTTGTGAATTAAGTTGTTGCCACTGACAAAGAATGTGGCTTTCTTCCATCCTGGTACTGGACCACCAAAGCTGGCAGAGAAAAGCCTGCGGTCCAGACGTGCGATGTCCAGACCTTGTCGTCTCGTAAAAGTGTCACGCGCGTCAAACCTTGAGTTGCGTACATAGTAAGCAAAGGTACCGTCGTAACGTCGCCGCGACCCGTCCTTGGTGGTGATCTCAACGCGCCCATCTCCAGGACGTCGAAAAGTTGATGAATAAGGATTCCGGTTTATCAAAACTCGTCGAATCGCATCGGTAGGAAGATTGATTTGAGTACCTTCCACACCATCTACTAAAACAGTCAACCCTTCTGTTCCCTGGGCCGAGGTTGAAAGAAAATTTCCGATGATGGGAAGTATGTCTTCGCTCTGCGCGGGTAAGGTCTTAAGAAAGTCTGCGGAGAAATCGATCGCGTCAGCATTGTTTTCCGGAGCTGTTACTCGTTCACTGCTGCTGTCAGCGATTAACACTTCTTCTGTCAGTTTAATTCCCAACTTGATTGTCACTTCATCGAGTGGTTGATCGGAGACAGTGATTGGAGTGGTTTGATCTTCAAAGGTGTCGGCCTTTGCCAACAGCTCATACTTTCCTGGTTTCAAATTGGTGAATACAAACCTGCCGGCGTCATCTGCCACAGCAGTCAGCACTTCGGCAGTCTCAGTGTTGGTAAGTTTTAGTTTTGCCTGGGGGATGAGGCTGCCGGTCTGGTCCTGAACTGTACCATTGAGTGTGATGCCATCCTGCGCGTTGACACCCCAACCAACCAGGATGCACGCAAAGAGAACCAAGAAACATATCGCTCTGATTTTCATAACTTAACTCACAGTCCTGCGCCGTTAGCATGCGCTGCTAAACACACTTGGACCAGACAGTACTTTCGTTCGCTTGTTCTTCTGAATGGTCTTGTAAAGTGGTGGAGAGTTTTTCATGATCCATGCCGGGAGAGGTCCAGTGTTTTTGGCGAAGGTGCCGGCCAGTCAGTAGCAACAGGACACCTCTCCCGGCTCGTTGCTGTTGGTGGTGACGACACCTTCGGCGAGAAAATAAATCCCTGGCTAACTATAGTCTTGCGCTTATTTCACCGACTTCGCGTGCTTCGCGAACTTCATCAATTCCCGATCAGAAGGTCGTTTACAATGAAGGAGTAAGTGGCTTTTCGCCGCTTAGTTTGAGGGGAAGCGGAAGAGGTAATTCATCGCCTATTCAGCGAAGCTTGCTTATAATTCTGTGTGAGGTAATTCAGTTGTGCGTATCTTGTTAGTAGAAGACGAACCGGCCGCGGCTGAGATGCTGGCAAAAGGTCTACGCGAGCAGACCTACGCAGTCGATCTGGCAAGCGATGGTGAAGCGGCACTCTATCAAGCAAGCGTCAACGACTATGATGTGATCTTGTTGGATGTGAACCTGCCGTTGAAGAACGGTCTGGAGGTTTGTCGTGAGCTCCGGGCCAAGGGTTCGACAGTACCAGTTCTAATGCTCACCGCACGCGACTCCGTTCACGATCGCATCGACGGACTCGACATGGGAGCAGACGATTACCTAACCAAGCCTTACGCCTTTCATGAACTTCTCGCACGCGTGCGCGCAGTGATGCGTCGTGGCCCAGCTCTGAGCTCAGACACAGTCTCTGTTGCAGATCTAGTGATGGATAAGAAAGCACGCAAGGTAACTCGGGCCGGCAATACCATCAAACTTACTGCAAAGGAATATGCGCTGCTCGAGTACCTGATTCGACGTGCGGACGAGGTCGTTGGCAGATCAGAAATTGCCGAGCATGTTTGGGACGAGAACTTTGATCCGTTCTCCAACTTGATCGAGGTCTACATTCAGCGACTGCGTCGCAAGATAGACGATAACCACTCTAAGAAACTTCTTCGGACCAGGCGTGGCGAAGGTTACGTGCTCACCGCCGAAGACGAAACTCCCGATGCTTGATTCAGTAAGATTTCGATTGACGCTATGGTACCTGGCCCTTCTTGCGCTGGTGCTGATTGTGTTTAGCGTCACGGTTTATGGTCTGCTGGCCCAAAGTCTTTATGCTCGCCTCGATTCAACTCTGCGTAATGAAGTGCGTGCACTCGCGGCTGCTCACGAACGTCTGATCAATGAAGGCAAGACTGAAACTGAAGGAGCGAAGACTGCACAGGACGAAAGATTCTTTCCCCGACAGGCGACTGCCATATTCAATTCTGAGGGCGAGGTGATTGCCGAAAAGCCAACCAAGAGTGGTAAGCACGCTCGTCTTCCGCCTCTCAATGCACTTCACGAAGACGACACCTATTTTTATAGTCTGCTCGAGGAAGAGGATGGTGGGCAGGATGGGCGTCGCATAGCCGTGAAGCGAATTCCCAATGCGGCAACCGGCAGGTCGTATATTTTTGCGGTCAGCCAACCCCTTGATCGGGTCGTCGAAGAGTTAGGCAACATCCGCCACATTATGTTTATCGCGATTCCGTTGGCCCTTGCGTTGGCTGGACTCGGTGGGTGGTTTCTCGCTCGGCGCAGTCTCGCTCCCGTCGTAGCCATGTCAGAGCATGCGCGCCGAATCAGTGCTGAGAATCTGGAAGAGAGATTGCCAGTCGTTAACGCGCGTGATGAGCTTGGTCAACTCGCAGCCACCTTCAATGAACTGTTGACCCGTTTAGAAACTTCATTCAATCAGCAACTTCGTTTCATGGCAGATGCTTCACACGAACTGCGCACGCCAATGTCTGTCATTCGCACAGCGGCTGATGTCACCCTGGCGCGTGAACATCGTACGGAGGCTGAATACCGGGACGCGCTCAAGATCGCTAGTGAGCAAACGCATCGGCTGACACGCATCGTTGAAGACATGTTTACACTCGCACGTTCAGACGCTGGGAGCCGGACGCTCGAGGAGAGCGATTTCTATCTTGACGAACTAATCTCTGAAACAGCCCGGGCAGCACAAATCCTCGCTGCCACAAAAGATTTGCGACTTGAACAGGGCGAGTTTTCAGAGATGCTTTGTCACGGTGATGAGGGCCTGTTGCGTCAGATGTTGATGAATCTTTTGGGGAATGCGATTAAGCATACGCCTCCCGGCGGCGTGGTTCGCGTTGATGTCGAGCGCCGCAATGGTCAGTATCAGATTACGGTCGCTGATACCGGCACAGGAATCCCGCCCGAAGCCCAACCGCATGTTTTTGAAAGATTCTTCCGAGCGGATAAGGCTCGTTCTCGCTCAGATTCAAGCGGCGGCGGTGCGGGTCTCGGTTTGGCAATAGCGCGATGGATCGCGGAAGCACATAAAGGCCAACTGGAACTGAAACACTCAGATATGAACGGCAGCACTTTTGTCGCCTACCTGCCTGCGCCGTCCAATAACTAGCGCCTAAATGTCCCGTTTATCTTCCGTTCATCTTCCCCTTGGCAGAATAGGTTTCTAGCAACAGGACCCTCCCGAGACGGCGATTATTGGCCAGTAATCCAGGAGGTAGCGAAAACATTACCGATTCCTCGCTATAGTCGCCGTCAGTCCAGCAGCCCCACCCCCTTGGTCTCTAAATTCCCCAGCAAATTCATGTTCTATTCATCCTGAAAGGGGTAAAACCTCAGCGTGAAAAAAGTTTGAGAATTAATCTTCTATTAATATTGATTTGCTATTCTTTGAGCGTCATAGGGGTTGAAACCATTAAGACCGAGATTAGAGGTGCTGGTCATGAAAAGAGTTAAAGAAAAAGCGTTGCACATGATCGCCGCGATTTTCGACGCAATGGACGTTGACTCAGGCAATTTTGAAGCGGTGTCTAATGGTTCAACTGAGGATTTGGCAGTGAAAGATGAGCCCTCAAGCAACGGCGACCACAAGCTGATCGAACTTTGTTGGTGAGATTAAAGTTCAAAGCTCGAGTCGTCGGTCAAACGCTAACTGGGACAATGATCATGAAAAAGAACAGACGAGCAATTTTCTATCACAGAACAAACGCAGAGAATGCGCGTGCGATAGTCGAGAGCGGTTTCAGGAACAGCAGTGGGTACTTCCTGAGCAATAGGATTTGGACTGGAGTTTGGTTGTCGTCAGTTCCTGTGGACTGCGAAGGAGCGGGCGAGGATGCAGCGCTGTTGATGGTCAAGTTAAGTCTTGATGAGAAGGAATTATCAAAGTGGGAGTGGGCCTCTGAGGGACGTCCCTATCGCGAATGGCTCATACCTGCGGGCATAATTAACAGGTGCGCTCAAGTTGAATTAATTGATCAGTTAGATTCTTCGTTCGTCGCGGCTTGATCGCCGAACAATCGCGAGCCCCAACTCGTTGATGTCGCGAACGAAATTGACAGTTCCCCCCTACGTTCTACCTCAAAGCTTCAATAGATAATTCGAAAGATTCTCTCGATCGCTGTCACTCATTCTGGTGATACGCGCCCCGACCACATAACCCTTTAGTTCCTGATCTTCCTCGAGCCGCTCATATCGCGTGGCGACAGCAAAGGATTCCACGCTGCCAGTAGGAAGCTCAAGAATGATCCGCAGCGTGCGATTGTCGCCAGCAATGTAACGGTGACCGATGCGGATGACGGGAACCGTGAAAGCCAACCCGGAAGAGCTGATATCGATTGTGTTCCCGGACAGCGCAGTACCAGGCAATTTGCCAGACTTCAGCTCTCTTTCGTCGTACAGCGAGATACTGCACGGGATTCTCGCCCTACGTCTCAATGGTTGACGCCGGTTACCGAACCAGGTCCGCAATCGAGCGCCCACCGAATGTAAAAAATCAGCCATGTAGCTGCAGGAATAACACAGAAACGTTGGTAGTTGATAGGTAGGTTTGCGGCGGACGGGCCAACTGGTTCAATTGAGCGATCTTAAGTATCTAACAAAACGTTGACGATCGGACGCACGCATATTTAGAAACTCGGCGCCGAGTAGACACCCGGATTCCGACAGTCCGTCATTAAGTTGGAGTGGCTCGTACCGCACAATTCTGGCGTCAGCCTCGATTGTACCGCTAGCGAGTTCCATGATGATGCGAAGCGTTCTTTGTCGTTGGTTGAGCAGTTGTTCGCTGAAACAGGTAACAGGGAGCAGAATTGCCAGGCCCGTTGCGCTGATATCGCAGGTGTATCCGTTGAAAGTTACTGTGCGTGGTTCGCCAAGGTGGGAATTGGAATCAAGGATTGCGAGCCGTAGCTGCATCCGCGCTTTTCGCCGCGGAGCACAATAGTGAGCGCCAGCTAAGGCATTAATGTTGGTCGCAATGGTACGTATCAAGTGTGTCATTCGTCATGAGTTGGTTGACAACTGTGAGGTTGGTCGCGCTTCGTTAAGGAACCGTATTTTTCCTGCCCAATGGCTTTGGTGAAAGTTTCAGAGACTGGTTCCGGCATGAGCGATCGCGACAGCCGACTGGCCGGCAGCTCGCGGTGCAAAGTTGCTTTCGCTCGTAACGACGATCCTGCCACCTTCTGTCACCGTGAAGTACTGACGATCGATCTCGGCATCGTAACCGATGACTGCTTCGTCAGGAATGGTCACTCCAGAATCAACTATCGCACCTCGGATGCATGCGTATCTTCCCACGGTGACATTCGGAAATAGTATCGAATCCTCCACTTCGCTATAGCTGTGCAGTCGCACTCCGTACGACAGTATTGAGTGACGCGCTAAGCCACCACTGATGATGCATCCTGGCGAGACAATCGAATCCAGGGCGATCCCTTTGCGTTCTCCATCACCGGAGGTTACGAACTTGGCGGGCGGAAGCTGCAAGGCGTTGGTTCTGATGGGCCAGTCGCGATCGTAGAGACTGAACACCGGAATCACGGATACGAGGTCCATGTTTGCCTCGTAGTACGCGTCGAGGGTTCCGATGTCGCGCCAATACTTTGCCGTACCTTTATTTACGTCGCGGAAGTTGAAACCATAAACCCGTCCGTCGTTGATGAGCTTGGGTAGCACATCATGTCCAAAATCGTGCTTCGATTCGAGAATGTCACTGTCTTGCTTGAGCGCGTTAACAAGCACGTCTCGCTTAAAAATGTAGATACCCATAGACGCCAGTGCTGAGTCCGGATCGCCCGGGAGGGGTTTCGGATCGGCCGGCTTTTCTTCAAAGCCCACCACCTGACCGTCTTCGTTTACCTCAAGCACGCCAAACTGATGTGCGGCTTGTTGCCTCGGCACTTCAATCACAGCCACCGTTGCATCGGCATCTTTGGAGCGATGAAACGCAAGCATCTCGGCGTAGTTCATCTTATAAATATGATCGCCTGAGAGGATGAGCGCGTCATCAAATCCTTCTTGATCGAAGGTGTAAAGGTTTTGGAATACCGCGTCGGCTGTTCCGCGATACCAGTCGTTTCCATTGCGTTGTTGTGCGGGTGCTATCTCGACAAACTCATCCATGTCACGCCGCATCATGTGCCAACCTTGATTGATGTGACGGCTGAGAGACTGTTGTTTGTATTGGGCCAGGATGTAGATTCGGCGCAGGCCAGAGTTGAGGCAGTTCGAGAGGGTTATGTCGATGATCCGGTAGATGCCGCCAAACGGTACCGCAGGTTTACAACGATCGCGCGTGAGAGGATAGAGCCGCTGTCCGGCTCCTCCGGCTAAAAGAATACATAGGACGTTGCGCATGTTGCGCCCTCACTTTGCGGCCTTATCGCTGCTGGGTGCTCGATGGCTACCTGGTGAATGCTTCCTGGCCCAGTCGCGCAGCCAATTGATTCTTTCTTCAGCCAGTGGCTTGCCTCGTCGATAGATACTGGCTTCCTTGATCGCTTCCTCCATGGGCCAGCCTTCAACGGCGTATCTTGCAAGAGCTGCCATCATGCCGGTGCGATCTTTTCCCTCAGCGCACTGAATATTGACGGGCTGATTAACCGGATCCTGAATCCAGGCGAGGTACGACTTGGCCTCTTCTTCCGTGGG
>DATBMP010000067.1:0-6595 GCA_036554845.1 Pyrinomonadaceae bacterium | reverse complement strand
GGATCCACCCGCTACCGCGAGGTGGTACTGACTCGATGATCACGCGAGTCCCCCAAATTTCAACTCCCAAACTCCGCCATCGCTTATGACTCCACACGACTCAACTCTGAAACGCATCATCGCTATCGCGGGTAATACGTTTCGCGAGGCCGAACGTGATCGGGTTCTCTACAACCTGGTCCTGTTTGTGTTGCTACTCACAGGAGCCGCAATCTTTATTGGCGAACTATCCGGTGGCCAGGAACGAAAACTGATTGTCGATCTCGGGCTCAGCGCAATGCTCCTTTTCGGAGTCTTCATCGCGATATTTGTCGGCGTCGGACTGGTTTTCAAAGAGATCGAACGAAGGACAATCTACGCGATCTTTTCCAAACCAGTCGGAAGAGGCGAATTTCTGGTTGGCAAGTATCTCGGTCTTTGTCTGACGCTGCTGGTAAATGTCGTGGTGATGGGTCTTGGCGTCTCTCTCGCGCTGATCTATGTCAGCCGCGGTTGGGATCCACTGGCACTGAAAATCTGGCCGGCAATTCTTTTGATCTATGTTGAGTTGATGATTCTTACCAGCGTCGCACTGCTGTTCTCGTCTTTCTCGTCACCGGCACTTTCCGCGCTTCTGACATTCTTCGTCTTCATCATTGGTCACTTCAGCTCCGATTTAAAGAGTCTCTCGAACTCAATGACCAGCGCGGTCGCACGTTGGCTGTTTTCAGGTCTCTATTACTTGCTGCCGAACCTTGCTAACTACAGCTTCATCACTCCTGCTGCACACGGTGCGGTACCGGAAACGCGTCAAGCAGTTGCCATCGTCGCCTACGCATTGGTGTACATCGCAGTGATTCTTTCTTCCGCGACACTCGTTTTCCGCCGCCGTAACTTCAAATGACGAGTAAGAGACCAAACGTAAGCGAGAACGCGCGCAACCTGATTCTGGTCGCGATTATTTTTCTTGGTTTTACTGCCGTGGTCCTGCTTTCGTTGTGGATTGATCGCCAGCGACCACAAGTGGAGCGCGTCGATGCAGAAACGCTGTATCTCAACGGCACAACTGCAAAACGACTGAGCCTCGGCTTTAACGGGCTGGCGGCCGATTGGTACTGGATGCGCTCGCTTCAATACGTCGGCAAAAAGATCATCGAAGCGCGTCAACAAACGGAGATGGATGATCTCAGCTTGCTGGATCTGAAACTCCTGGGGCCAATGCTGGATATAACCACAACACTCGATCCGCAGTTTCTTGAACCTTACGAATACGCAGCCGTGATCATGCCCAGCATCAACCGCGATGAGGCGATCAGGTTGGTCAAAAAAGGGATTGCAGCAAACCCACACGCGTGGAGGCTTTACCACCATCTCGGCTATATCCACTGGCAGCAGGGTGATTACAAAACTGCCAGCCAGATCTACCTCGAGGGTTCGAAAATTCCCGAAGCGCCACCGTGGATGGAAGCGATGAGCGCGCGCATGGAAGCCGAAGGTGGTAGTCGAGCCGTTGCGCGCGAGATCTACACGCGAATGTATGAACAGTCAGCAGACGAGAAAGTCCGCGACATGGCGCGGCGGCGTCTGATGCAGGTTGCTTCACTTGAGGAGCGAGAAGTGCTGCGTAAGGTTCTTGCTGCTTATAAGAACCAACTCGGAAGATGTCCGATTTCGTGGGCTGAAACTGGGGAGGCACTTCGAAATCTGAGGTGGAGACTGGGCCCGGCCGGCGCCCCGCTTGACCCTTCCGGCTGGCCGTATGTTTTGGACAAAGACCTTTGTGAGGTTCATCTCGATCTGAATTCAGAAGTTCCGCAGAGGTAGGTTTGAAATTCCCAAGATGAGCACAGTTGTCGAAATAAAAAATCTGACCAAGGAGTATGAAGTCGGTTTCTGGCGCAAACGTAAGGTGCGTGCGCTGGACGACCTATCACTCGAAATCAACCAAGGTGAGATCTTTGGGTTCCTTGGCGCCAACGGCGCGGGAAAGACCACTACCTTGAAACTGCTCATGCGTCTGATCTTTCCCACCTCAGGAAATGCGAAGATCCTCGGAAGTGAGATCAGCGATGTCTCGATGCACGCAAAGATCGGTTACCTTCCTGAAAACCCTTACTTTTACGACTACCTGACGGCGCGTGAGTTTCTCGACTACTGCGCACAACTCTTTGGGTTCAGTGCAGTTGACCGCCGCAAACAGGCGGAGAGCTTGCTTGAACGCGTTCGGCTTGATCAAAAAAGGTGGGATGTACAACTGAGGAAATTTTCCAAAGGCATGCTTCAGCGAGTGGGTTTGGCTCAAGCACTGATCAACGATCCGCAGATTGTGTTCCTGGATGAGCCGATGAGTGGACTTGATCCAGTTGGTCGGCGAGAAGTCCGGGATCTAATTGCCGCCCTAAAGCTTGAAGGAAAAACGATCTTCATGTGTTCACACATACTTTCGGACATCGAAGTGTTGTGCGACCGCGTCGCCATCCTGAAAAGAGGTCGTCTTGCCCATATCGGTTCGTTGGAAGAGCTGCGGAGTCGTTCAGGCGAAGGAAATCAGATCGAAATCGTCGCAACCGGAACCAACACTGAACTCTTAAAGTCGCACCTTGGAAACTCAGATGGGTTGCAATTGAGCCTCACTGCCAGCGGTATCAGAATCCAAGTGGGCGATGAAAGTGATGTTGATGCGGTTCTGGAGGCGTTAAGAAAAGCCGGAGGAAAACTGGTTTCAGTACAGCCGGTGAGACAATCTCTGGAAGAACTCTTCGTTGATAAGAATTAGGCGACTCGCAATTTTTGGAGTGCGAAACACCCTGGAGTGCGGTGGCAAGCGCAGCGCGACACCGCTTTGAATCTACCTTCGATAACACGGCTTCGGATTCGACCTTCGATAAATAGGATCTAAGTTGTTGCGAGTAAGCGATCCAAAGCGGTGTCGCGCAGCGCTTGCCACCGCACTCCAAGGTGAAACGATCATTCCTTGAAGCGAAATCCCGTTACTTCCATCTTGATGTTAGCCCGAACGTCGGTGTCTTTCATTCCATCAAGCAATACAGTTACAAGCATCGTTTTGTTGTTGCCTAACTCTGGTTGCCGCTCGGTCGGAATAACCACAACGGTCCTTTCCTTAACCGATTTGCCTTCGTGATCGACGACTGCCGCCTTGATTTCGAGACCGCTGAGTGTGCGTCCGCTGAAGTTGCGCACGGTGGTGTGAAGACTCATCACCCAGTCCCCAAGTGCGCGTTTGGCTTCATCTGCTTCAGGGTCATCCAGAACGATCTTCGATGCAATCTGATCCCATTCCGGCGAACCGGAACGAATCGCGCCTTCCAGTGTTGGAGGTGGAGTTCCGCCGCTGGTGGCGCGCAGCAGAAAATAGAAGAGACCACCAATTGCCACCGCTGCCAAAACCGCAACTACAATGACAATCTTCTGACGCGAATCATCGGTGCTCGTCGTTTGTCTGTCAGGACTCATTGTTTGGTTGTAAGGGATTCTAGGGTTCATGTGCTCACTTTGCAATTCTTCCACGTGCTTTACAGGTTAGACATCCTGATCGCAAAGAGGTTCCTATTCTCCCTTGGTAGTTAACCGGTTCAGCAAGACGGCGATTAGCTCTTCCAACTCCGAGAAATCGATAGGCTTTGTAATGTAAGCATCGCACCCCGCTGCCAGGGCTTCGGAATGAAAATCGGCAGTGTCGTGGGCGGAAACGGCGATGATCGGTACGCCGTGAAGTTGCTCGAGTTTTCGGATCTGTCTGGTAGCTCCCAACCCATCGACTAATGGCAGGCTGAGGTCCATGAGGATGACATCAGGCTGTTCACTAGCCGCCAACTTCACTGCCTCTTGTCCGTTAACAGCTTCGACGACGACGTAGCTACTCATTTCGAGGAGCCGTCGCATCATGAATCGATTGTCTTCAGTGTCTTCGACGAGTAGGACCTTGAGTGGTTTGTCTGATTCTGTCATTTAAAATCTATCGTAGAAGGCCGCGAGAGCCCCTAAGTTATTGATTCTGCTGTATCAGTAGAATACGCCACAGGTTTTTGTTAGTATGCCGCATCGAAATGCAACACAGTGGATCTGCGGTATGGGGTTCAATCCATACACAGTCAGCTGTGAGCTCCTCCCCAAAAAACCTGGAACGTGTAACCCCTGACTCGCGGCCGACGGACGATGAAGCCATTATTATCTAAGACTGAAGACCAAGACTCGCTCCAGACATTGGGCCGTGCCTCAGTTCAGATCGTTCACGATCTGAAGAATCAGCTGAATGGTCTCAAACTTTATGCCACGTTCCTGCGGCGGCGTATGGAGAAGAGTGAAAGGCCTGCAGATGAGCTGGAAACCGTAGCAAAGCTATTGGCTGGCCTGGAACGTGCCGCGGGCGATCTCTCGACTTTGGTGCAGTTCGGGCGACCCATAGAGGTGAAGCGACAACCCGGGGTTGATTTGCAGAAACTGGTGCGCGGGGTAGTCGCAAGTCTCGCCGATCATCCGCGGGCTACTGGTCCATTGACTGGCCCCTTGAATGCTCAATTCGAGCTTGAGATGACCCCGGATCCCCTGGTCGGTGAATTTGACCCTACCCTGCTGTCGGATGCCCTCAAATCAATTTCAATCGGTGCTCTGAAGATTCGTCAACTTAAGGATAAGGAAGCCAAACTTCAAATACGGGTGGGCCAGAACGGAAGCCAGGAAGTTGCCGTGATCGAATGGTTGGGTTTAGACGCGTTGGACCATGATCCCTTCGCAGCTTTCGCAGGTAGTGATGAGATTCGAATGTCGCTGGGAGCAAAGATCATAAGCGCGCATGGCGGCGCGGCAGCACACCAGGCCAACCGTCTGCTGGTGCAACTTCCGATTGATAAGGCGGCCGGAAACGGAGGCAATTAGTGATGATTACAACGGGCACTGCGTCCGAGGTGGAGGAGAAAAAGGTGGATCATAAGGATGTACGTATTCTTGTCGTCGATGACGAGCCGATGATGGCCGATTCGTTGAAACAGAATCTGGCTGAAGAAGGATACGCGGTTGACATCGCTGCCACCGGAGCCGAGGCAATAGAACTTTTTGATCAGGGTGGACATCATCTTGCTATCTGCGATCTGCAGTTACCTGATATGGATGGCCTCGAAGTAATGCGTCATATGAAAGACGCAAGGCCAACAACTGAAGTGATCGTGGTGACTGGCTACGGCTCAGTGCAGAAAGCAGTTGAAGCTACCAAAGCCGGCGCTTTCTATTTCGTCGAGAAGCCCTTCGATTTTGATGAGATCCAGCCTTTAGTCGAAAAGGCACTCGAGAGACGCGAGTTGGTAGCGGAAACCGCAAACATGCGGCGCCAGCTCTCAACGCGTGCTGAGTACTTCAACATCATCGGTGCGTCAAAGCAGATGCAGACGATCTATGAAACGATCGAGTCAGTTGCTAAGTCTGACGCGAACGTCCTGATCGTTGGTGAATCGGGTACAGGAAAGGAACTGATCGCCAACGCGATTCATTACAATTCGCTCCGATCGAAGAAACCTTTCATTAAAGTCAACTGCGCCGCACTGCCAAAGGAGTTGATCGAATCGGAACTTTTCGGGCACACGAAAGGTGCTTTCACGGGCGCACATGCGGACAAGGAAGGCCTGGTGCAACACGCTGCAGGTGGTTCGCTGATGCTCGATGAAATTGCCGAGATGCCGGTGGAACTACAACCAAAGCTACTCCGTGTGTTGCAAGAGCGGAGCTATCGCAAGATCGGTTCTGAGAAGACCTACGCCGTCGATTTCCGTTTGATCTCCTCCACAAACCGACCGCCGGCCGACGCGATTCGTGATGGGCTACTGCGTGATGACCTTTTCTATCGCATCTCGACAATTACCATTCACGTACCACCTCTGCGAGAGAGAAGCGAAGACATTCAACTATTAACCGAGCATTTCCTGCACATGTACGCGCAAAAGTATGAAAGATCGATCAGCGGTGTTTCGCAGGCGGCTTACCAGCGACTGTTCGCCCACGTTTGGCCCGGCAATGTTCGAGAACTACAGAACGTTATCGAGCGTGCCGTGCTCCTGGCCAAATCAAATCGGATCGAACCGGTTGATCTGCCATTTGACAACGGCTCGTTGCCTGAAGGTTCAACGGCCAGCGCCGGTTGGGATGTGCCACCAAACATGACCTTGGAAGATATTGAACGACTAGTGATAGAGCGAACATTACAACGCACCGGCGGCAACAAGCAGGCCGCAGCAAACCTCCTGGGGATCTACAGACCACGCCTTTACAGCAAGATCCGCAAATACAACATCGATGTCTCGTCACTCGTTTCTGCATGAGCCTCCGCAGGACGAGTCTGTTAGATCCTATAAGGTGGCCGGTTCGCGGCCACCTTGTTTTGAGAACGTGTGCTGATGAGCTCCCTCGCAACTGAGTTTCAACCACAAACCCGTTTGACAAGTATCGACGCCCTTCGCGGCATCGCTGCGCTGGGCGTGGTTCTGTATCACGCGATCTCGCAGACAGCGAACAGCATTCCCGCGAATCTGTTTTACTGGCCCGTCAAACTACTCGATTTCCTTAGTTCATTTGGATACATCGGTGTCTTTCTGTTCTTTGTAATTTC